>NZ_JBNNHG010000019.1:0-38291 GCF_050268705.1 Stenotrophomonas sp. NPDC077659
ATCGAGGGCAGCTGGGCGAAGGCCACCTGCAGCAGGGTGGTGGCGGTCATCGACATCTGGCGCGAGATCGCCGGCACCGTGCGCCCGCGTGGCACGCCGTGGTGGCGCGGCCAGCGCGCGCACCTGCTGCAGCTGGCCGACGCCGGCACGCCGCGCTACGTCTACCACCTGCCCACCGTGCGCGCCCGCGCCCGCGCGCTGGCCGCGATCAAGCCGATCGACCAGCGCTACTACGCGATCAAGGCCAACAGCCACCAGGCCATCCTGCAGTTGCTGGAAGCCGAAGGCTTCGGCCTGGAGTGCGTTTCGCACGGCGAGCTGAGGCACGTGTTCCAGCATCTGCCGGAACTGTCGCCCAAGCGCGTGCTGTTCACCCCCAGTTTCTGCCCACGCAGCGAGTACGAAGCCGCGTTCGCGCTCGGCGTCACCGTTACCGTGGACAACCTGGAAGCGCTGCAGCGCTGGCCGGACCTGTTCCGCAACCGCGAACTGTGGCTGCGCGTGGACCTGGGCCGTGGCGAAGGCCACCACGCCAAGGTCCGCACCGGCGGCAAGGATTCGAAGTTCGGCCTGCCGATGGCCCGCGTGGATGAGTTCGTGCGCACCGCCACCGATCTGGGCACCCGCGTGGTCGGCCTGCACGCGCACCTGGGCAGCGGTGTGGAAACCGCACAGCACTGGCGCCTGATGTGCGATGAACTGGCGGGCTTCGCCCGCCGCATCGGCAGCGTGCAGACCATCGACATCGGGGGGGGGCTGCCCATTCCGTACAGCGAGGAAGACGAGCCGTTCGACCTGGATGCGTGGGCCGAGGGCCTGGCCGAGGTCAAGGCGCTGCACCCGGCGTTCCGCTTGGCGATCGAGCCCGGCCGCTATCTGGTGGCTGAATCGGGCGTGCTGCTGACCCACGCCACCCAGGTGGTGGAAAAGGACGGCGTGCGCCGTGTCGGCCTGGATGCGGGCATGAATACGCTGATGCGCCCGGCCCTGTACGACGCCTGGCACGACATCGAGAACCTCAGCCGCCAGGGCGGTTATGCCGAGGCAGCATTCGATGTGGTCGGCCCGATCTGCGAATCCAGCGATGTGTTCGGCAAGCGGCGCAAGCTGCCAGTGTCGACCGCACCGGACGACGTGATGCTGATCGCCGATGCCGGTGCCTACGGCTATGTGATGGCCAACACCTACAACCAGCGGGCGATGCCGCGCGAAGACGTGATCGAGTGATCGCCGCTCTCCGCGCCCTGCACCCGCCCACCGACACGACCCGCGCGCATGTGCGGGCCCGTGCCTGACCGTGCTTGAAACTGGATTCACCATGACTGCTTTCGATAAACACCAGGTTTCCCGCTTCCGCTTCGTCCGCTGCGAATTCGCTGCGGAAACCGGCGTGGCCAAGCTGGTCTACGCCTTCGATGACGGCCCGGAGATGGTGGAAACCATCACCGTGCCCGGCGCCCCGTTCGTGCTGGACCAGGCGCGCGCCGCCGCCGTGCAGCGTGCGCTGCAGCTGCTGCACCTGATTGCCGGCGTCAGCTACTACAAGGCGGGCGTGCCGGAAACGGTCAGCATCGACAGCTATGCCATCGATGCCGGGACGGCGGCGCTGGTGGAAACGGTCTACCTCAACGGCCTGGGCGAATTCGCCTACCGCAACGGGCTGAACCTGCGCGGGCGTTTCCGCCTGCCGGTTCAGGGCGAGGCGGTGCAGGCGCCGGTACTGGGCCTGCAGCCGCATGCGCTGGTGGCCATCGGCGGCGGCAAGGATTCGCTGGTCAGCATCGAAGCGCTGCGCCGTGCCGGCGTGGACGAGACGGTCACCTGGATCGGCGGCTCGCAGCTGATCCGCGCCTGTGCCGAGCGTACAGGCCTGCCGACGCTGAACCTGGGCCGCGCGCTGGCGCCGGAACTGTTCGAGCTGAACCGCCAGGGCGCGTGGAACGGGCACATTCCGGTCACCGCGGTGAACTCGGCGATCATGGTGCTGGCCGCGCTGCTGCAGGGCGTGGACCAGGTGGTGTTCTCCAACGAGCGTTCGGCCAGCTACGGCAGCCAGATTCCGGGCACCGGCGAAGTGAACCACCAGTGGTCCAAGGGCTGGGCGTTCGAGCAGGCCTTCGGCAACCATGTGCAGAAGCAGGTCGCGGCGGACCTGCAGTACTACTCGCTGCTGCGCCCGATGTCCGAGCTGGCGGTGGCCCGCCAGTTCGCCAAGACCGATTTCTACGACGCGCATTTCTCCAGCTGCAACCGCAACTTCCACATCCTCGGCGAGCGCCCGGTGAACCGCTGGTGCGGCGTCTGCCCGAAGTGCCACTTCGTGTTCCTGGCGCTGGCCCCGTTCATGCCCAAGACGCGCCTGGTGCGCATCTTCGGCCGCAACCTGCTGGACGATGCCGAACAGGCCGCTGGCTTCGATGCGCTGCTGGAATTCCAGGATCACAAGCCGTTCGAGTGCGTGGGCGAAGGCCGCGAATCGCGTGCGGCGATGGCGACCCTGGCGCAGCGCCCGGAGTGGAAGGAAGACGTGCTGGTGAAACGCTTCTGCAATGAGGTCCAGCCGCAGCTGGATGCCGCCGAACTGGAACTGGCACCGCTGCTGCAGCTGCAGGGCGAGCACCGCGTTCCGGCTGCGCTTTGGGAACGGGTGCGTGAAGATTTCGACGCTTGAGGGAAAGCGCGTTGCGCTGTGGGGCTGGGGCCGTGAGGGCCGCGCCGCGTTTGCGGTGCTGCGCGCGCGCCTGCCTGCGCTGGCCCTGAGCCTGTTCTGTCCGGCCGCTGAGGCCGAAGCCGCGCGTGCGGAAACGCACGGGCTGCTGGACGTGCGTGGCGAGCCTACCGCCGAAGCGCTGGCCGCGTTCGATGTGGTGATCAAATCGCCCGGCATCAGCCCTTACCAGCCGATCGCGCTTGCAGCGACCGCTGCAGGCACGCAGTTCATCGGCGGCACTGCGCTGTGGTTTGCCGAACATGCGGGCGACGATGGCATCGTGCACGACACCGTGTGCGTGACCGGCACCAAGGGCAAGAGCACCACCACCGCACTGGTGGCGCACCTGCTGCGCGCGGCCGGACACCGAACCGGCCTGGTCGGCAACATCGGCCTGCCGCTGCTGGAAGTGCTGGACCCGCAGCCGGCGCCCGCATACTGGGCGGTGGAACTGTCCAGCTACCAGACCGGCGAAGTGGCGCGCAGTGGCGCCCGCCCACAGGTGGCGGTGGTGCTGAATCTGTTTCCGGAACATCTGGACTGGCACGGCAGCGAGCAGCGCTACATCGACGACAAGCTGCGGCTGGTGACCGAAGCGGCGCCGCACATCGCCGTGCTCAATGCCGCCGATCCGCACCTGGCCGCGCTGTCGCTGCCCGACAGCAAGGTGATCTGGTTCAACCAGCGGCAGGGCTGGCACATGCGCGGAGACATCGTCCACCGTGGCGAACAGCCGGTGTTCGATACCCGCAACACGCCGCTGCCGGGCCGGCATAACCGCGGCAACCTGTGCGCGGTGCTGGCCGCGCTGGAAGCGCTGGGCCTGGATGCGGTGGCACTGGCGCCGGCGGTGCAGGATTTCCGCCCGCTGCCCAACCGCCTGCAGCGCATTGGCGTGGCCGATGGCCTGACCTACGTCAACGATTCGATCAGCACCACGCCGCATGCCAGCCTGGCCGCGCTGGAATGCTTCGCCGGCCAGCGCATCGCGCTGCTGGTGGGCGGGCATGACCGTGGCCTGGACTGGACCGATTTCATGCAGCACATGGCGAACGACGTGCCGCCGGTGGAGATCGTGACCATGGGCAACAACGGCCCCCGCATCCACGCGATGCTGCAGCCGCTGGCCGATGCCGGTCGCTTCGGCCTGCACGCCGCCGGTGATCTGCCGGAGGCAATGGCGCTGGCGCGTGAGGCGCTGGGAGGGCAGGGCGGGGTGGTGCTGCTGTCGCCGGGTGCGCCCAGCTTTGGTGCCTATCGCGATTACGTGGCGCGTGGCCGCCATTTCGCCGAACTGGCCGGGTTCGATCCGGACAGCATCAGCGCGATTCCGGGCCTGGGCATCGCCTGATCCGCTGGAAAGGGCGTGGGGTAGTGCCGGCCGCTGGCCGGCAACCTCTGCAAAACCCATCCAGGCATGGCGTGGATCTACCGGGGTCGGATGTACCATGCAGGCCTCCCCGGACGGACCCGGACGCTTGCATGTGCACCTTCATCACCGTGTTCCTGCCCAGCACACTGCCCCACGATACGGCTGCCACTGTCTTCACCCGCAGCGGCCGACGTCTGTTCGCACAGGATTCGCCCAGCCTGCGGGCGGCGGTCGGGCTGGATTGGCAGCCGTGGCTGAGCGCGGCGCACTGCGACTGCGGCACGGCACTGGCTTCGGCGCGGGCCGAGCCGGCGTGGCAGGGCGATGCCGAGCGCTGGCGGAAGAAGGGCTGGGGCGAGGCGAAGATTGCCCGCGCGCTGGCCGCGCAGCTGGCGCGTCATGCGCAGGAACAGCAGAAACGTCGCGATGATGCGCTGGGCGACGCCAGCCAGTGGCTGCAGCGTATCGATGCCCTGTTGCAGGCCGGTGCGTCGCGCATCGGTCTGCTGGTGCGTGACTACGAGGGTGCAGTGGGCGCCCGACAGCCGAAGCCGCCGGAACGCCACTGGGCGCGTGCGCGCCTGACAGCGGTGGATCTGCTGGCGCTCGCGCCGGGTACGTTGCATTGGATCGAGCGTGGGTGACGCCGCCATCCACGCATGGCGTGGATCTACTGTCATTGATCCTCGTCGATGAACGCGTAATCGCCGTCGATTAGCTGCTGCAGGTATGCATCGAAGCTCGGCGCGATGACCGCGTAGCTGTCCGGATCATGCAGGTAGCGCACGACCTGGCCGACACTGCCGCCCTGCGCTGGATCGAAATCCAGGTACAGCATCGAGGTGCCGCCGTTGTTCATGCAGTGCGAGAAGCACAAGCGCCGGCTCATCGGCAGATCGGCATCGATGCCTTCGCCAAGGATCTCCGGCTCGTCGTCCAGCCACTGCTCGTAGATGGAACGGATGCTGTCGCCCCACTGCTGCTGGTCTTCGAAGATCTGCGCGACCGAGCGCAGGTAGTACGGGTAGCCGCCGTCCTCGACATCCGAGCCCAGCATCAGTACGCAGACCTCGCCATCGGGATACTCGCGGAAGTGTGTGCCATCCACCCGCGCGAGCAGTGCCAGCAGGCTGTCCGGCACCTGCGGCCACTGCGCGCGCAGGCGCTGCAGGTCCTCTGCGCTGGCGCCCTGCACATGCGCCCATTGCGCAGCATCATCGGCAGGCAGGTGCGGGATCAGGCCCGAAAGAAAGCGATCAACAATGTTCATGTAAAAAGGGGACGGAGGGGATTACGTCGTATCCAACCACACCTGCGTCACGCCGCCAATGCAGAATGCGACGCGGGAGGGGCGATTACGGCTTAATCCCCTCCGTCCCCTTTTTCTTGCGGAGCAGGCGCATGAACCGTTGGCGGTGTGGTGTGGCGATGATGCTGGGACTGGCGGCGATGCCGGCGTGGGCGGCGATGAAGACCCAGCCGGTGGAATGGAAGCACCAGGGCACGACCTTCAGTGGCGTGCTGGTCTATGACGACGGCGACAATGACAAGCGTCCCGGCCTGGTGATGGTGCCCAACTGGAAGGGCGTGAACGAATCCGCCATCGAGAAGGCCAAGCAGCTGGCCGGCGATGACTACGTGGTGCTGGTGGCCGATGTGTACGGCAAGGGCGTGCGGCCGAAGACCGATGCCGAAGCGGGCCCGGTGGCGACCAAGCTGCGCAATGACCGGCCGCTGCTGCGGGCGCGGGCGCTGGAAGCGGTGAACGTGCTCAAGGCCCAGGCCGGCAAGGCACCGCTGGATGCCAGCCGGATCGGTGCGGTGGGCTTCTGCTTTGGTGGCACCACGGTGCTGGAACTGGCGCGTGCCGGTGCGCCGTTGGCGGGTGTGGTCAGCCTGCACGGTGGGCTGGGGTCACCCTTGCCGGCACAGGCCGGTGGCAGCCATCCGTCGGTGCTGGTGCTCAACGGTGCCGACGACAAGAGTGTGACCACCGAGGACATCAGCAGTTTCCAGAAAGAAATGGACGCGGCCAAGGTTGACTGGCAATTCACCAACTACAGCGGCGCGGTGCATTGCTTTGCCGAACGCGATGCCAACAGCCCGCCGGGCTGCCAGTACAACGAACGGGCGGCCACGCGTGCATGGAAGGCGCTGGATGAGTTCTTCGAGGAGCGATTCGAGAAACGTTGACCATGCAGGGGTAGTGCCGACCAACGGTCGGCACCTACCACCGCTGGGTGGGTGCCGACCGTTGGTCGGCACACCTTCATCGGTCAATGCGAACGCTGCACCGCGTAGCGGGCCAGGCCGCGCAGGGCAGCAACCGCGTCGTTGTCGCCCAGGCCGTCGAGCGCGCGCTCGGCGGCTTCGGCATATTGCTCGGCACGGCGACGGCTGTACTCCAGACCGCCGGTGGCGCGGATCGCGGCCAGCACCTCCGGCATCGCCGAGGCATCGCCGTCCTGCACGATCACGCGCAGGCGCTCGCGGGTGGCGTCGTCCGAATGGGCCATGGCGTGGATCAGCGGCAGGGTCGCCTTGCCTTCGGCCAGGTCGTCGCCCAGGTTCTTGCCCAGTTCCTCGGCGTTGGCCGAATAATCCAGCACGTCGTCGGCAATCTGGAAGGCGTAGCCCAAGTGCATGCCGTAGTCGTACAGGGCCTGCTGGGTGGCCTCGTCCACGCCGCTGGCCAGCGCACCCAGGCGGGTGCCGGCAGCGAACAGCACTGCGGTCTTGCGCTCGATCACGCGCAGGTAGGCGGCTTCGTCGGTGTCCGGGTTGTGCACGTGCAGCAGCTGCAGCACTTCGCCCTCGGCGATGCGGTTGGTGGTGTCGGCCAGGATCCGCATGACCGGCATGCGGTCCAGTTCCACCATCAGCTGGAAGCTGCGCGAGTACAGGAAATCACCCACCAGCACGCTTGGCGCGTTGCCCCACAGGGCGTTGGCGGTGCTGCGGCCGCGCCGCAGGCTGGATTCGTCCACCACATCGTCGTGCAGCAGGGTGGAGGTGTGGATGAATTCGATGATCGCGGCCAGTTGGTGGTGCTCCGGCCCGGCCTGGCCGACCGCGTGGCCGGCCAGCATCACCAGCATCGGGCGCAGGCGCTTGCCGCCGGCGGAAATGATGTGGTCGGCGATCTGGTTGATCAGTACGACGTCCGAAGACAGCCGGCGGCGGATCAGGGCATCGACGGCGGCCATGTCGGCCGCAGCAAGCGACTGGATCTGGGGCAGGCCCAGGGCGGGACGGGTGTCTTCGGTGATGGTCATGCGATCAGGCTTTCAGGCTCACCGCTGATTATAGGCGCTGGCCGTGAATTCGGGCAGAAACCGACCCGGCCGGTCCTTTCGCAGGGCCTTGGTCGGTCTCGTGGCGTGAATACGTATGCAGGCCGCGCCATGCCCGGGAAGCCGCCGCTAAGCTTGCGGTGGTTGGTTTCCGGCCCGCTTACGGCGGGTCCCGCATGCCCGGAGGGGGCTGTCGATGTCGCACAATCCATGGTGGCGTGGAGCCGTCATCTATCAGATCTACCCGCGCAGCTACCTCGACGCCAGCGGCGACGGGGTGGGTGACCTGCCGGGCATCATCCAGCGCCTGGACCACATTGCGTCGCTGGGCGCCGATGCGATCTGGATCTCGCCGTTCTTCAAGTCGCCGATGGCCGATTTCGGCTATGACATCGCCGATTACCGCGACGTCGACCCGCTGTTCGGCAGCCTGGAGGATTTCGACCGCCTGCTGGCCAAGGCGCATGGCCTGGGCCTGAAGGTGATGATCGACCAGGTACTCAGCCACACCTCGCTCGAGCATGCATGGTTCCGCGAGAGCCGCCAGGACCGCACCAACCCCAAGGCCGACTGGTATGTGTGGGCCGACCCGCGCGAAGACGGCACCCCGCCCAACAACTGGCTGTCGCTGTTTGGTGGTGGCGCCTGGCAGTGGGAGCCGCGCCGCGAGCAGTACTACCTGCACAACTTCCTGGTCGACCAGCCGGACCTGAACTTCCACAACCCGGACGTGCAGCAGGCCACCCTGGACAACGTGCGCTTCTGGCTGGACCGCGGCGTGGACGGCTTCCGCCTGGACGCCATCAACTTCTGCTTCCACGATGCGCAGTTGCGTGACAACCCGCCCAAGCCGGTGGACAAGCGCGTGGGCCGCGGCTTCAGCCCCGACAACCCGTACGCCTACCAGTACCACTACTACAACAACACCCAGCCGGAGAACCTGCCGTTCCTGGAACAGCTGCGCGCGCTGCTGGACGAGTACCCCGGCGCGGTCAGCCTGGGCGAGATATCCTCGGAGGACTCGCTGGCCACCACGGCCGAGTACACCCAGGACGGCCGCCTGCACATGGGCTACAGCTTCGAGCTGCTGGTGGACGATTACAGCGTGGCCTACATCCGCGATACCGTCTCGCGCCTGGAAGCGGCGATGACCGAAGGCTGGCCGTGCTGGGCGGTGTCCAACCACGATGTGGAACGGGCTGTGAGCCGCTGGGGCGGCCGCCCCTCCGACCCGCGCTTGGCCCGCATGCTGGTGGCCATGCTGTGCTCGCTGCGCGGTTCGGTCTGCCTGTACCAGGGCGAGGAACTGGGCCTGGCCGAGGCCGAGGTCGCCTTCGAGGATCTGCAGGATCCCTACGGCATCACCTTCTGGCCGAACTTCAAGGGCCGCGATGGCTGCCGCACGCCGATGCCGTGGACCGATGCGCCGCTGGCCGGCTTCACCACCGGCACGCCGTGGCTGCCGATCCCGGCCGAGCACCGCGCGGCAGCCGTGGCGGTGCAGGAAGCGGACCCGCATTCGGTGCTGCACGCCTTCCGTGCCTTCCTGGCCTGGCGGCGGACCCAGCCCACCCTGCAGCACGGGGACATCCGTTTCCTGGACAGCGCCGAGCCAGTGCTGCTGTTCGAGCGTATGCTTGCAGATGAAACCCTTCTGCTGGCCTTCAATCTCTCGGCCGAGGCGGTGCGCCACCCGCTGCCGGCCGGCACCTGGCAGCAGGTCGCCGTGCCGGGCCCGGATGCGGGCACGGTGGAGGGCAACGAACTGCGGCTGCCGCCGCGCGCGGTGTATTGCGCACGACGCAGCTGACCGATTTCTCCGGTGGCGGTACTTGCGGGGACGGGGCCAGAGCGCCCCGTCCCTTTTTTGTGGGTGGCTGTTGGCGGGTGCTTTGCAAGTCCTGGAATGGCGTTGACCGGGGCAGGGAGTGGACACTGATGATCTTCACTGCATGACGGACCTCCGATGAGCCCTTGCACATCCCTGATGCGTTCGTTGGCGCTGGCGATAACGCTGTCCGTTGCCTGCCCCGTTTTTGCGAATCCCATCGTGATCGTGGGCCCTTCTTTGGAAGATGCCTTCGAGGATTCCGAAGTATTGCGGGGCCTGAAACAGTTGCTTGGGTTCGACTACGCGGCGTTCCGGCGCAACTTCGATGAGTCGGCGGTGCCGGTGTCGTTAACGGATGGGGGGCGGCTGCTTGATGGGTGGCGGTTGGGCTTTCCCTTGCATCATGCGGCCGCCGTGGTGGTCTATCCCGATGGCGCGCTGCACGCGGCCTACTACAATGCCGAAGATCGAGCGGTGCGGTACTTCTCCAGTTCGGGTGGTCTTCAGCACCGCGTACTGCTGGTCTGGGCGAAGCGATTTGACCTGCCTCCGGATCAATCGCCTTCCTCTCACCTTTCTGTGGAAGAGACTCCCAGAGCATTCATCGAGTTTGCCTCGGGCGGGTTCTGAGCTGGGAGCGGTGCCATCATGTGGGAACTGCTGGGCCAGATTCTTTCCGTTGTCCTCAACAGTGCAGGCCACGCGCTTGGCCGGTTCAGTGGACGTGTCCTGCTGGCACTGATGCTGGTTATCGCGATCAGCTGCACTTTTCTCATCTCATGATCTCCCGCTGGGTGCATCCACGCATGGCGTGGATCTACTGGAGGAGATTGATCGTGGTGGGTGTGGACCGTTGGTCCGCACGGGATTGGCCGTGGTAGGTGCGGACCGTTGGTCCGCACGATGTCGCGCAAATGAAAACCCGCTGTCTGCGCAGCGGGTTTCCGGTCCTGCTTCCCTTGTTGCGTCGCCGGGCATGGCCCGGCGCTACCGGATCGAGGGTGCCGGCCAGCGGCCGGCACTACCGTTCGTGGTCAGAACTTGTAGTTCACGCCCAACACGTAGGTGCGGCCCCACTCGATGTATTCCAGCGGGCGGTCCTTGGTGCCGGCATAGGTGCGGTACGGCTCGTTGGTCAGGTTGCTTCCCTGCAGCAGCAGGGTCAGGCCACGCAGGGCGCTGCTGTCGCTGAAGGTGTAGCTGATCTGCGCATCGGTCACGTTCTCGCCCACCACGTAGCGCAGCGTGCGGTTGCCGTTGAAGTTGCCGATCTCACCGATGAAGTCCGAACGACGGCGCTGGCTCACGCGTGCTTCGAAACCGTTGCGCTCGAAGTAGGCGGTGAAGTTGTACACGCGGTCGGACAGGCCGGGCAGGCTGATCGGATCCGAACCCACGCTGGAGGCGCTTTCCGGGTCGAGGATCTTGATGTCGCTCTTGTTGAAGGTGGCGCTGGCCTGCACGCCGAAGCCACGCAGGCTCTCGGTCAGCATGTCCAGCGGGAACGATGCGGTCAGTTCCAGGCCCTTCAGCGTGCCGCCCTTGCCGTTTTCCGGGGTGGAGAACGTACCGGTGGTCAGCACCGGCACGGTCATGCCCGGCGGCGGCACGTAGCTGCCCAGCAGGTCGGTGAAGTCGTAGTCGTCCACCGACTGCGTGTAGACGTAGCTCTTCAGGTCCTTGTAGAAGATCGCGGCGGCCACGTAGGCCTTTTCACCGAAGTACTTCTCGTAGGACAGGTCCAGCGCGGTGGCACGCCACGGGTCCAGCAGCGGGTTGCCGCCGCTGCCACCCGGCTTGCCGGTGGCCGTATCCACGCCGAATTCCAGGCCGGCACGCATCTGGTCCACGCGCGGGCGCGCGACCTGCTTGGCCGCGGCGAAGCGCAGCGTCTGCTGGTGTGGGAACATGAAGGCCAGATTCAGGCTCGGCAGCCAGTCGTTGTAGGTCTTGCCGTTGGAATACGGCTGGATGTTGCTGCCGGCCGGCTGTGAGCTGTCCCAGTAACGCGAGTCCGAGCTCTGGTCGGTGTGCTGCATCTGCACGCCGATGTTGCCGCGCACGCCCACTTCACCCAGGTCGGTGTTGATGTTCAGGCGCGCCCAGGCGGTGGTGATCTTTTCCTGCACCACCCACGACTTCGGAATCAGGTAGTCGAGGTTGTCGACCGGATCGAAGGTCATGTAGCGGGCCACGGCCGCCGGCACGTTCCAGGCCGGGATGTAGCCGATGCCGGCAAAGCGCAGGTTGACCGGCGAATACTGCAGGTCCGAAGCGATGTTGGCGTCGCCCTGCGCACCCAGCAGGATGTTGCCTTCGGACTGGGTCTTCACCTTGCGGCGGTCAGCATAGTTCACGCCGATGTCCACGTCCGGCGCCCACGAGGCGATCGCCTCGGGCAGGCCGATGGTGGCGGCCAGCTTGGCACCCTTCAGGCGGTCTTCCACCTGCGGCACCTTGCCGTAGCCGGAGCCGTAGATGGTGTTGGTCAGGAACAGCGCATCGGGGTTGGAATAATCCAGGCCCGGGGTGATCTGCGAGAAACCATTCGGGCGGATCTGCAGGCCGATGGTGTCCAGCTGCGGCATCGGGGTCAGCTGCAGGTTGTTTTCCAGGTTCAGCTCATCGCGCGTGGCCTTGGAGTAATTCACATCGGCCACCAGCTTGACGCTGCCGAAGGTGAATTCGTTGTTCCAGCCAAACGCATCGATCTTGTCCTTGCGCTTGTTGTACATGCCGCGCACCAGCGGGTACACGCCGCTGGCGGTGCCACCGGTGAAGGTGCCATCGGCATTGACCTGCGGGTTGCTGATCAGCAGGCCCGGGGTATAGCCACCGTTGTAGTTGCTCAGGTTGAGTTCGAACTGGTTGGCGGTGTCGATCTGCTCGGCTTCGGTGTGGAACGCATCGAAGGTGCTGGTCCAGGCGTTGTTCGGCCGGAACTGGAGGGTGGCCATCACGCCGTCGCGCTTGTTGTTGCCGGTACGGCGCAGCGCCTTGATGCCGTCGGAGAAGTAGGTACCCGCAGCCACGCCCGGGCGGTTGCCGTTGGTGGTCTGTTCGGTGGTCCACGGCTCGTACAGGCCGACCTGGTTTTCCTGGATCGGGTTGTCGCTGTGCGCGTAACCGATCGACACGCCCAGCGTCTTGTCGAAGAACTGGTCGATGTAGCTGGCGCTGAAGCGGTTGCCGAATTCATCGACGTTGGCGGCTTCGCCGAGCGAGCTCTTCTGCAGGCGGCCGCTGACGGCGATCACGCGGTCGGGGAAGCTGAGCGGACGCACGGTCTGCATGTCGATGGTGCCCGACAGGCCCTGGCCGACCAGGGCGGCGTCCGGGGTCTTGTAGACCGTCACGCCGTTGACCAGCTCCGAGGGGTACTGGTCGAACTCGACGCTGCGGTTGTCGCCGGTGCTGACCACTTCACGCCCGTTGAGCAGGGTGGTGGCGAAGTCGGGCGACAGGCCGCGCACGCTGATGACCTGGGCACGACCGGCGACGCGCTGGGCGGCCAGGCCGGGCAGGCGGCCCAGCGATTCGGCGATGCTGACGTCGGGCAGCTTGCCGATGTCTTCGGCCGAGATCGCTTCGACCACCGAGGTGGCGTCCTGCTTGATCGCAATAGCGTTTTCGATGCCGCGACGGATGCCGGTGACCTGCACGGTGTCCAGATTGGTGGCGGACGTACCGGTGGTAGTTTCGGTGGACTGCGTGGATTGCGCCGATGCCAGCGACGGCACCAGTGCAACGGCCAGCGCCAGACTCAGCGCGGTGCGCGTGTGGTTCAACATTTTCCCCTCCCAGGCAATGTTGTAGAGCATCTTGTGGTCGTCCCGGCGGTGCCGTGGACGTGCGACGCGGTGGCCGCTGTCGTCGCCGCTATGGTAGGCAGCGGCTTCTCGGCGGGAATCACCCTGCATACGTATTCAATGGCTTTCGCAGCGTTGTAATCGATTCCAGCCTGCCGATCCGGGTAGTGCCGGCCGCTGGCCGGCAACCACGCGGTGCGGATCGATGCCGGCCAGCGGCCGGCACTACCCTTCCATTCAGAGCGGGGTGAACCGGATGGCCTGGCCGCCGCCCGGTGCCAGCACCAGGGTCAGTGCGTCGGCGCTGGTCACTTCGCGCGTCTCGCGCTTGAACGCGAACGGGTTGCTGCGGAAATCCGCGCCTTCGCCATCGCGATAGATCTCGGCGCGATAGCGCACGCCGGGTTCCAGGAAGCCCAGCGATACCGGCAGCACGCGGCCGTGTTCATCGGTAATGCTGCCCAGGAACCAGTCGCGGCTGTTGCGGTCGCGGCGCACGATCGTCACGTAGTCGCCCACCTCGCCATCGAGCACGCGGCTCTGTTCCCAGTCCACCGCCACGTCCTCGATGAAACGGAACGCTTCGCGGTGCTGCAGGTAGTGCTCGGGCAGGTCGGCGGCCATCTGGATCGGGCTGTACAGCACCACGTACAGCGCCAGCTGGCGGGCCAGCGTGCTGGGAATGGCCTGGCCGTGGCGGCCCTTCAGGCTGAGGATGCCGGGGGTGTAATCCATCGGCCCGGCCAGCATGCGGGTGAATACCAGATTGACCTCATGCTCCGGCGGGTTCGGCGGTTGGCCCCAGGCGTTGTACTCCATGCCGCGTGCGCCTTCGCGCGAGATCCAGTTTGGGTAGGTGCGGCGCAGGCCGGTGTCCTTGATCGGCTCGTGCGGGTTCACCGACAGGTGCCGGCGCGCGGCTTCCTGCACCACCTTCAGGTGGTGGCGGGCCATGAACTGGCCGTCATGCCACTCGCGCCAGAGCGGGCCGCCGGCCGGATTGCGGCGGTCGACCTGGCCGTCATCGCAGACGTAGCCGGTCTTGAACTGGTCCACGCCCAGCCGCGCATACAGGTCCAGCGCGGCGCCCAGCTGGTCCTCGTAATGCTCGATGGCGCAGCCGGTTTCGTGGTGGCCGATCAGGTGCACGCCCTTCTTCAGGCCGTAGGCGGACAGCGCTTCGATATCGAAGTCCGGCGTGGCGCGGGTGAAATCGAAGTCGTAACCGTTGCCCACCCACATGCCGTCCCAGCCAGGATTCCAGCCTTCCACCAACACACCGCGGAAACCGTGTGTGGCGGCGAAGTCGATCACCTTCTTCGTCTTGGCGGTGGTGGCGGCATGCTTCGGGCCGGTCGCCCAGCTCTCGTTGTCCAGGTGCATCGACCACCACACGCCCAGGTACTTGGCCGGCTTCACCCAGCTCACGTCACCCAGTGCATTGGGCTCGTTCAGGTTGAGGATCAGGTCCGATTCGACCAGGCCACCGGCGCGGTCGGCGATCTGCAGCGTGCGCCACGGCGTGGCGAAGGGCAGGGCGCGGCGCACCTTCCAGCCTTCGGCCGACGGCGAAAGCTGCGCACGCAGGCGCTGGCCGTCGGTGCGGCGCAGCCACATGCCGGCGTAGTCGACCAGCGCGGCTTCATGGATGGCCACGTGCAGGCCATCCACGCTGCGCAGGGTAATCGGCGTATGCACCAGCGGTACTTCGCGCAGCGGCGTGCGCTGGTACAGATACTCGTAGTGGATCGGCTCGCCGGCCGGAATCCACCACGCGGTGGAGACGGGGGCGATGGCGAATTCGGTCAGCTCGTCATCGATGATCGCTTCGCGCAGGTTGGGCTGCTCGGGGAACACATAGCGGAAGCCGAGGCCGTCGTCGTACACGCGGAACACCACGTCCAGGCGGCGCTTGCTGCCGGTGGCCTCGGCCAGCTGCACGGTCAGTTCGTTGAAGTGGTTGCGGGTGACCCGGCGCTCGCCCCACGGCTGTTCCCAAGTGTCATCGACGCTGCGCTGCTGCTGGGCGAGCAGGGCGAAATCACGGTCCAGGCGGCCATCGCGCAGTTCGAAGCCGAGCTTCGAATCGGCCACCACGGGTTCGCCGAAGCGTTCGACCCGGTAGCGCGCGGTGCCACCGTCCAGCACCAGGCTGACCTTGAGCACCTTGCCCGGTGATTCAACACTGGCGACCTGTGGGGCGGCCTGCGCCAGGGTGGCCAGGCCCAGCAGGGCAAGGCCGAACAGATGCGCGAACACCGCGCGGCGTGCAGCAGATGAAGCCGGCATGTCCCCTCCCAGGGCGCCATGGGCAGACCCGGACCATAAGCCAGCGCGGCGGCCGCTCTTCACGCAACGGCAATGAATACGTATGCAACTGGACGCAGGCCGCAGCGCCGCGTCTACCATGGGGCCAAGGCACCTTGAGGGAGGCGCCGCGCCCGCGCACCGGTTCCGGTGGCGCGGACCCACAACGGTGCAGAGAGGGAGGGAGGTCGACAGGCGCAAGCCGGTCTGCCGCTTCGATGCTGAAGATCATTTGCCTGACGGCTGCCCTCGGGGCAGCGCTGGGAACGACCGCGCACGCGGCCGACCTGGAATTCAACGGCCGCCACGCGCGCGCCGAAGCCGCTGCCAAGGGCAGCTTCGTGCTGCATGCGCTCAAGGGCGAAGTGCACATCGCCGCCGCGCCGATGCGCAGCCAGACCGGCAGCGTGATGTTCGACGCGCTGTTCGCCCTGGCCCAGCAGGAAATGGACCAGGACCGCGTCGATGCGATCCGCGATCCGGCCTTCGACGAAGGTCGTCCGGTGCCGTGCGAGTGCTTCCAGACCGGTGCGCGCTGGCCCTATGTATGGACCCGCGATGTCAGCTTCGCCGCCGATCTGGCCTTGGCGAAGCTCGACCCGCAGCGCACGCGCCAGTCGCTGCAGTTCAAGCTGTCAGCCGCGCGCGACGGCCATACCCCGGGCCTGTTCGTAGCCCAGGACACCGGTTCCGGTGGCAGCTGGCCGATCAGCAGCGACCGCGTGGTGTGGTTCCTGGCCGCGCGCCACCTGCTGGATGATCCGGCCTTCGCCGAGCAGGTCTGGCAGGCGCTGCAGGCCACGCTGGCGCAGGACCGCGCGATGGTGTTCGACGCGCAGATGGGCCTGTACCGCGGCGAGACCTCGTTCCTGGATTGGCGCGAGCAGACCTACCCGGACTGGACGCGCGAAAACGTGCGCTTCATCGGGGATTCCTACGCGCTGTCCACCAACGTGCTGCACTACCAGGCGCTGCGTCTGGGCCAGCAGATGGCCGCGCAGCTGGGCGACGAGCGCAGCCAACAGTACAAGGCCTGGGCCGATGCGCTGGCGCTGCAGATCGATGCGCGCTTCTGGCGCGAGGACACGGGCCAGTACATGAGCTACATCGGCGAAGCGGCGCACCCGGTGCCGTACGCCAAGGTGGACCTGCTGGGCCTGTCATTGGGCATCCTTGCCGACGTGCTGCCTGCCGAGCGCGCGCAGCGTGCGCTGGCCGCCTACCCGATGGGGCCGGCCGGCAGCCCGGTGGTGTGGCCGCAGGAAGCGCAGCAGCCGATCTACCACAACCGCGCCATCTGGCCGTTCGTCAGCGCCTATTCGCTGCGTGCCGCGCGCAAGCTCGATGATGCCCCGCGCATCGCCGCCGAGATCCGTTCGCTGATGCAGGGCGCGGCGCTGGCCGGTTCCAACATGGAAAACTACGAACTGGTCACCCAGGCCGTGCACGTCGACGAAGGTGCACTCAGTGGCCCGGTGGTCAATTCCGAGCGCCAGCTGTGGTCGATGGCCGGTTACCTGGCCATGGTCAGCGAAGGGGTGTTCGGCCTGCAGGACGATGGCAGCGTGCAGCCGAAGCTGCCGGCCAGCCTGGTACCCGAGCTGTTCGGAAAGCAGCGCCGCATCAGACTGGATGCCAACGGCAAGCGCTACGTGCTGGAGCGGCCGAAGCAGCTGGGCGAGGGCCTGCTGGTGGCCGGCAAGGTCAAGACGCGCGGTGCGACCACCACCGTGCAGCTGGTGCCGGCCGCTGCCGCGCCGCGCGCTGCAATGGCCAGCGCCGATGCCAATGCATGGGCACCGGCCACGCCGGCCGCGCCGCAGGCCAAGCGCAGCGGCAAGGGCTGGACCGTGGCCGTAGCCGCCGACCAGGTGCTGTGGCAGGACGGCAGGGCCCTGCAGCCGGCCAAGGGCGTGGCGCGTGTGGGCGACGATGGCCTGCAGCATTGCCTGAGCTTGACCCGCCGCGAAGGCGCACTGGAATCGCTGCACAGCCCGATGATCTGCGTCGGCCCGCAGCAGGTGCTGCGCGGCGACCGCCAGTGGCGCTTCAGCAACGCCAAGGCCGGCCATGTGCGCCTGCGCCTGCAGTACAACAACCCGAACGGGCCGATCAACACCGGCGTGACCGCGGCCGTGAAGCAGCTGAACCTGCAGTGCGCGGGCCAGCCGGCGCAGCGGCAGACCGTCACCCTGCCGCACAGTGTGGCCGCGCAGGAATCGACCGCAGCCAGCTTCGTCGTGCCCAAGGGCCGCTGCACGGTCACGCTTGAGGAAGGCTTCAACATGAGCGCATTGCAGCACTTCGCGCACTACACCGGCGGCAAGGGCGGGCGCGAGGGCGTGCTCAACCAGGCCCAGGTGCAGGCGCTGAAGGTGGCGCCGGTGGCCGCAGTCGAGGGTGCACGATGAACCGCCCTGCCAAGCCGCAGTTGTCGTTCTGGCAGATCTGGAACATGTGTTTCGGCTTCCTCGGCATCCAGTTCGGGTTCGCCCTGCAGAACGCCAACGCCAGCCGTATCTTCGAAACGCTGGGGGCATCACAGGACGCGGTGCCCGGACTGTGGATCGCCGCACCGCTGACCGGCCTGCTGGTGCAGCCGGTGGTGGGCTATCTGTCCGATCGTACGTGGACGCGCTGGGGCCGACGCCGCCCGTTCTTCATGGTGGGCGCGGTGCTGACCACGCTGGCCCTGCTGGTGATGCCGAACTCGCCCACGTTGTGGATCGCCGCTGGCACGCTGTGGGTGCTCGATGCCTCCATCAACGTGTCGATGGAGCCGTTCCGCGCGTTCGTGGGTGACCAGCTGGCACCCCGCCAACGGCCCACCGGCTATGCCATGCAGAGCTTCTTCATCGGCGTCGGCGCCATCGTCGCCAGCTTCCTGCCCTTCATCCTCACCCACTTCGGGGTCAGCAACACGGCGGCACCGGGCGAAGTGCCCGATTCGGTGCGCTACGCGTTCTACTTCGGCGCCGTGGTGCTGCTGGCCGCGATCAGCTGGACGGTGTTCAGCACGCGCGAATACTCGCCCACCGAGCTGGCCGCCTTCGACGATGCCGAGCCGCCGGCGCACCACGCCGGTGCTGCGGTGACCGGCCCTGCACCATGGGCACAGATTGCGCTGTGGCTGGGCCTGGGCGTGCTGCTGGCGGTGCTGATCGCCTGGCGCCAGGGCGACAGGATGCTGTACGTGCTGGCCGGCCTGTGTGCGGGCTACGGCCTGCTGCTGGCACTGGCCCGCGCGCTGCCCGGCCCGCATATGCTGGCCGCCATCGTCGGCGACCTGCGGGCGATGCCGGTGACCATGCGGCGCCTGGCCTGGGTGCAGTTCTTCTCGTGGTTCGCGCTGTTTGCCATGTGGATATTCACCACCGCAGCGGTCGCCGGTACCCACTTCGGTTCCACCGATCCGCAGTCGACGGCCTACAACGAGGGCGCCAACTGGGTGGGCGTACTGTTCGGTGCCTACAACGGTTTCGCTGCGCTGGCCGCGCTGCTGATCCCGCCGATGGTGCGCGCGCTGGGCCTGCGCTGGAGCCATCTGGTGAACCTGTGGCTGGGCGGGGCAGGGCTGATCTCGATGATGTTCATCGATGATCCGCGCTGGCTGCTGCTGTCGATGGTCGGCGTCGGCTTCGCCTGGGCCTCGATCCTCTCGTTGCCGTACGCGCTGCTGTCGGACAGCGTGCCGGCGTCGAAGATGGGCGTGTACATGGGCATCTTCAATTTCTTCATCGTGATCCCGCAGCTGGTCGCGGCCAGTGCGCTGGGCTTTGCCCTGCGTGCCTGGCTGGGTGACCAGCCGATCCATGTGCTGGTGCTGGGCGGCTGCAGCCTGCTCGTGGCCGGCCTGTGCGTGCTGCGGGTTCCGTCCCGTCCGGAGGTGGTGTGATGCGTGCTGTGTTGGCTGTAGCGGTTTCCCTTGCGCTGTTCGCCGGCCAGGCCGTGGCCGCGCCGCGCCCGGACTATGTCGGCACCACCGAGCCGTTCGCCAGCGATGCGGTGTACTTCGTGGTTACCGACCGCTTCGTCAACGGTGATGCCTCCAACGACCACCGCGACCAGGGCGGCAAGCACCGCACGTTCGACATCCCGGTGCCGTGCCCGGACAAGGTCGACGGCAACATCGGCTACCTCGGCGGGGATTTCCGCGGCGTGCTGGACAATGCGCAGTACATCCGCAACCTCGGCTTCGGTGCGGTGTGGATCACCCCCATCGTCGACAATCCGGACGAGGCCTTCACCGGCAGCAAGCCGATCAGCTGCACCAGCACGCTGACCGACCGTGGCAAGACTGGTTACCACGGCTACTGGGGCATCAACTTCTACAAACTGGACGAACACCTGCCGAGCAAGGATCTGGATTTCGCCGGCCTCAACAAGGGCCTGCACGCTGCCGGCCTGAAGGTGGTGCTGGACATCGTCGGCAACCATGGTTCGCCGGCATGGACCATGCCGAAGCGGCAGCCGCAGTTCGGCCAGATATTCGACAAGGACGGCAAGCTGATCGCCGACCACCAGAACCTGCCGCCACAGAAGCTGGACCCGAAGCACAACCCGCTGCACGCGTTCTACAACACCATCGGTCCGGTCGACAGCAAGGACGGCTCGATCTTCGATGGCAACCTCGCCGAGCTGTCCGACTTCAACCAGAACAACCCGGCAGTGATGGATTACCTGGTGGGCGCTTACCTGCAGTGGACCGCGCAGGGCGTGGACGCGCTGCGCATCGACACCATCGGCTGGCTGCCACACCCGTGGTGGCATGAATTCGTCAACCGCATCCGTGCCGAGCACCCTGGCATGTTCATGTTCGGCGAGGCCTTCGACTACAACGCCGCCAGCATCGCCGAACACACCTGGCCGGCCAATGCCAACGTCAGCGTGCTGGATTTCCCGCTGCGTGGCGCGCTGGAACAGACCTTCGGCACCACCGGCAAGGGCTTTGAAACGCTGGCCGAACCGCTGCACCTGACCGGTGGCCCGTACGCCAACCCGTACGAGCTGATGAGCTTCTACGACAACCACGACATGCCGCGCCTGCAGGCCAGTGACAACGGCTTCATCGATGCACACAACTGGTTGTTCACCGCGCGCGGCATCCCGGTGGTCTACTACGGCTCGGAAACCGGCTTCATGCGCGGCCGCGCCGAACATGCCGGCAATCGCGCCTACTTCGGTCAGCAGCGCGTGGACGACGCACCGCAGAGCCCGATTTTCGCGCCGCTGCAGCGCATCGCCAAGCTGCGTGAGGCCACCCCGGCCCTGCAGCGCGGCCTGCAGGTGAACGAACGCCTGCAGGGCGACGAAGCGGTGTTCTTCCGCGTGCTGCAGCACGGCGACGTGGCACAGACCGCGCTGGTGCTGCTGAACAAGGGCGATGCCGCGCGCAGCGTCGAAGTGGACCGTTACCTGCAGGCCGGTACCTGGCGCGATGCACTGGACGGTGGCGAGCTGAAGGTGCAGCGCTCGCTGAAGGTGGAGGTGCCAGCGCATGGAGTGAAGGTGTATGTGCTGGACGCCCCGGTGCGGCAGCCCGCGCTGCAGGCCGAACTGGACAAGGTCATGGCCGACCAGCAGGCGCGCGACCAGCGCCTGAAACGGTAGTGCCGGCCGCTGGCCGGCAGCAGTAGATGGATGGCATATTCAGGTGCCGGCCAGGAGCCGTTACTACGCCACTACGACAAGGATGGGCTGAATGATGCGACGTCTGCTGGTTTCGATGGGCGGTGGTGTGGCCACCGGTGCCCTGATCGCTGCAGTGACCTTCCCGTGGTTGGCCCGTACTGCCGCCATCGCCATGCCACGCACCTTCAACGTGCATCTGTGGGATGCCGTGGTGGTGTTCGGCCTTGGCGCCAGCCTGGTAGCGCTGCCGCTCACCCTGCTGGGCCTGCGCCTGACCCTGGTGCGCGGCGCCGATGTGGCGACCCTGCTGGTATCGGCCATGCTCGCGCTGGTCGTCGCCCTGAAAATGATGGACGCGCTGTACGCAGGTGCCAGCGTGCTGCTGGCGTGGGCCGTGGGCATGCTGCTGGCCGCCCTGGTACACGGTTTCTGGCGGACGTCCGCCGTGCCGCAGAGCCAGGCCATGCCTGGCTGAAGCCCGGTAGTGCCGGCCGCTGGCCGGCAACCCGGATCCTTGGCATGCCGGCCAGCGGCCGGCACTACCGGGCGGGACCGCATCCGGCACAATAGGGCCCCCGAAACCCGCCGTACCGCCATGACCGACCTTGCCCCGCAGACCCCGATCGAGACCCTGCTGAAGGCCGCGATGGACGGCGCAGTGCCGATCCGCGCCTTCATGGAGGCCTTCGTCGCGTCCGAGGTGGTGCTGCTGACCGGCAGCCTGGTCACCCCCGATGGCAGCGGTTTCGACCCGTTGCTGTTCGACAAGCAGGGCACCCTGCACGTGGCGGTGTTCACCGATCCGGCGCGGGTGGGCATCCACAGCCAGCAGGTCCCGCACCAGATCCGCTGGCTGATGCTGGACGTGCTGCGCCGCGTGCCAGGTGGCTACGGCGTGGTGGTCAACCCCGGCACCACACTGGGCTTCGATATTTCCGCCAGCGGGGTGGGCGAGATCCTGAAGGATTTCGCGCAGGGCTGATGTGCGACTGGCTTCTGTAGAGTCGAGCCATGCTCGACTGCCGTTTCCATTGAAGCCACGGCAGCCGAGCATAGGCTCGGCTCTACATTCGCTGCGACGACTCCCGCACGACCAGCTTCACCGGAATGCTCAGGCTCTCCACCGGCTGCCGGCCGATCAGCGCCAGCAGCTTCTCCACCAGCAGCTGCCCGGCCTGCTTGGTGTCCTGCTGCACCGTGGTCAGCGCCGGCGACACCGAGGCCGCCAGCGGAATATCGTCGAAGCCGGTGACCGCCACATCCTGCGGCACCCGCAGGCCCGCTTCCCGCAGTGCCCGCATCGCGCCGATGGCGATCAGGTCGCTGGCGGCGCAGATCGCATCGATGCGTTCGCCGCGCGCCAGCAGTGCCTGGCAGGCCTCCTGCCCGGACGCCTCGGTGGTGATGGCATCGTGCTGCAGCGCCGGGTCGGCGGCCAGGCCATGCGTGTGCAATGCTTCGACGTGGCCGCGGTAGCGTTCCTCGAATTCCGGGTAATGGCTGGACGCGTGGCCAAGAAAGGCGATGCGGCGGCAGCCCTGCTGCAGCAGGTGGGTGGTGATGTCATGCCCACCCTGGAAGTTGTCGCTGCCGATCGACACGCCCGGCTGGCCGGGCAGGGCCGCGCCCCAACGGACGAAATGCGTGCCCTGTTCGACCAGCCGCTGCAGGCGGTCGCGCGACTGGTGGTAGTCGCCATAGCCGAGCAGGATGATGCCGTCGGCTTTGTTGCTGTCTTCGTAGTCGGCCTGCCAGTCGGTGGACAGCTGCTGGAAGGACACCAGCAGGTCCTGTCCGTGCAGCGCGCAGGCGCGGGTGATCGAGCCCAGCATCGAGTGGAAGAACGGGTTGATCAGCGAATCGTCGTTGGTCGGGTCTTCGAAGAACAGCAGGGCCAGGGTGCCGGCGTTGCGCAGGCGCAGGCTGGAGGCGTTCTTGTCGACCTTGTAGTTCAGCTCGCGGGCGATGCGCAGGATGCGCTCGCGGGTTTCGGCGTTGACCATCGGGCTGCCGCGCAGGGCACGCGACACCGTGGGCTGGGAGACCCCGGCCAGGTGGGCGATGTCCAGGGACGTGGCTTTGCCTTTGATGGTCATGTCGAAGAAGTGCGGGCAGACCCGGCGATGATGCCACGGGTGGCCGGCGCTGGCCCCGCCTATGTCCTATGGAGCGGGGCGGCAGCCGACGCAGCGCAAGGCCCGGCGGGGGATGGGGCCACTTTCCGGCCGTCGTCGGGGGCTTTCCTGACCGGGCGCGCGGCGGCGGCGATGATAAGATGGCGCATTCCTGCATTCCCCCAAATTCAACGGGGGCCGCCCCGGCCACTGCCTCCCGTCTGGAGGACGTGCTATCACTGGCGGCCTGCCCCTGTACAACGGACGAACACACCTATGGCGCGTGGCATCAACAAAGTCATCCTGGTCGGCAACCTCGGCAACGACCCGGACGTGAAGTACACCCAGGGCGGCATGGCGATCACCCGCATCAGCCTGGCCACCACCAGCGTCCGCAAGGACAAGGACGGCAACCAGCAGGAACGCACCGAATGGCACCGCGTGGTGTTCTTCGGCAAGCTCGGCGAAATCGCTGGCGAATACCTGCGCAAGGGCAGTTCGGTCTACGTCGAAGGCAGCCTGCGCTACGACAAGTACACCGGCCAGGATGGCGTGGAGAAGTACTCCACCGACATCATCGCCGACGAAATGCAGATGCTGGGCGGCCGCGGTGATGGCGGTGGCGGCGGTGGTGGTGGTGCCAACTACGGCGGCGACCGTCCGCAGCGCCAGCAGGCCCCGCGCCAGGAGTACGGCGGTGGCGGCGGTGGCGGCGGCCAGCGTGGCGGCCAGGGCGGTGGTTACGGCAACCAGGGCGGTGGCAACCAGGGCGGCGGGTATGGCAACCAGGGTGGCAACCAGCGCCCGCAGCCGCAGCAGGCCCCGCCGATGGACGACTTCGCTGACGACGATATTCCGTTCTGATTGACGGTCTGGCGGCAGCCAGCACGCAAACCCCGGCAAGGCCCTGCGCCTGCCGGGGTTTTTTATTGGACCCTGCTGTACCGACGCCCCCTCGCTTCGGCGCCGGGTGCCAGCAGGGTAGGCGGATCGGGAAACGATGCCGATGAAGCGCCTGAACAAACCGCCCGTTCCGCCCCGGAACCGCCATGCCGATCCACTACCATGGGCCACCCCTGTGGAAGCCCTGCCATGACCGCACCCAGCCTCACCCTGCCCAAGCCGCCCGCCGCCCGCATCGCCGCCTGGCTGCTGATGCTGCTGGGCATGTGGCTGGCGCTGAAGCTGGGCCTGGTGGTCACCCTGCTGTCGGGCCTGCTGGTGTTCCAGCTGACCCATGTGCTGGCCAACAGCGTGGAAGGCAAGCTGCCGCCGGGCCGCGCGCGTGCAGTGGCGGTCATCGTGCTGTCGGCGGTCATCATCGGCGTGCTGGTGCTGGCCGGTATCGGCGTGGCGTCGTTCTTCCGCAACGAGACCGGTGGCCCCGACGTCCTGCTGGCGCGGCTGATGGACATCCTCAACACTTCGCGCCACCAGGTGCCGGCGCTGCTGCAGCCGTACATTCCCGAAGACCTGACCCGGCTGCGCGAGGCGCTGAACGAATGGGCCGCCGAACACCAGCGGCAGCTGGGCGTGGCCGGCACCTCGGTGGTGCAGGTGGGCGTACGCATCCTCATCGGCATGGTGCTGGGCGCGATGATCGCGCTGTACGACGAGCTGCCACTGCCGCACATGGGGCCGCTGGCGCAGGAGCTGATCGGCCGTACCACCCGCCTGGCGGTTGCCTTCCGCCAGGTGGTGTTCGCCCAGGTGAAGATCTCCCTGCTCAATACGCTGTTCACCGCCGTGTTCCTGCTGGGCGTGCTGCCGCTGTGCGGCGTGCACCTGCCGCTGTCGAAGACGCTGGTGCTGATCACCTTCTTGGCCGGCCTGCTGCCGGTGGTGGGCAACATCATTTCCAACACCATCATCACCATCGTGGCGCTGTCGGTGTCGTTCTACGTGGCGGTGGCGGCGCTGCTGTACCTGATCGTCATCCACAAGCTGGAGTACTTCCTCAACGCGCGCATCGTCGGCGGTGAGATCCAGGCGCGGGCGTGGGAACTGCTGCTGGCCATGCTGGTGATGGAAGCAGCGTTCGGCCTGGCCGGGCTGGTGGCCGCGCCGGTGTTCTATGCCTACCTCAAGCGCGAGCTGGTCGACCAGGGCTGGATCTGAGCGCTGACCGCCGCGGAGCGCGGCGACGGTTGTGCCGCGCAGCATGGATTTTCGTGCACCGCGTCTTGCAAAAAAAATAATTCCTCCCTTATGGTGCAATCGATTGCATTGCGGTGATTCTTCAGCGTATGTACCGGTTGGGAGGCCGGCAAGTGGATGTCCATCCATTCAGTCGAACCGGTGCCGGTGCCGGGCTTCAGCCGGCGCGACGCGCTGCGCACCGCGCTTGCGGGCGGATTGGGTCTTGGCCTGGCCGCTGCCGGTGCATTTCCCGCCACCGCCGCAACCGCACCGCTCAAGGGCAGGCTGAAGCAGTCTGTCGCCCGTTGGACGTTCCCACAGCTGTCGGTCGGCCAGTTGTGCCAGACGGTCAAGGGGATTGGCTTTGACGCAATCGACCTGGTTGGCCCGGAAGACTGGCCCACGTTGAAGGCCCATGGCATCTACAGCGCGATGTGCAACGGTGCCGAGCTGGGCCTGACCAAGGGCTTCGCGGGCAGCGACTTCCACGACGAACTGGTGGCGCGCTACACACGGCACATCGACCTGGTGGCCGATGCGGGGTATCGCAACCTGATCTGTTTCTCCGGCAACCGCAACGGCATGGACCCGCAGCAGGGCCTGGCCAATGCCGAAGCCGGGCTCAAGCGCATCCTGGGCCATGCCGAAAAGCGCGGCGTGGTGCTGGTAATGGAGCTGCTGAATTCCAAGGTCGACCACGCCGATTACCTCTGCGACCACTCAGCCTGGGGCGTGGAACTGTGCCAGCGCCTCGGCTCGGACAACTTCGGCCTGCTCTACGACATCTACCACATGCAGATCATGGAGGGCGACATCATCGCCACCATCGGTCGGCACCACGCGTGCTTCAAGCACTACCACACCGCTGGCGTGCCGGGCCGGCACGAGATCGGCGACCAGCAGGAACTGAACTATCCGGCCATCTGCCGCGCGATCCGCGGCACCGGTTTCGATGGGTATCTGGCGCAGGAGTTCATGCCTGCAGCGCCCGATCCCGTTGGCTCATTGCGCGAGGCGATCCGTCTCTGCGACGTCTGAAACGATATCCACCCAGGTGATGGACCCATGGCAGATAATCATTACGACGCCATCGTTGTTGGCTCGGGAATCAGTGGCGGTTGGGCGGCGAAGGAACTGACCGAAAAAGGTCTGAAGGTTCTGATGCTGGAACGCGGGCGCAACATCGAGCACGTGAAGGACTACGTCAGTGCGATGAAGGAGCCATGGGACTTCCCGCATCGCAACCGGCCGACCCAGGCGATGAAGGCGGCCTTCCCGGTGCTGATGCGCGACTACGCGCTGGCCGAGAACCTGGAAGGCATGTGGGCCGACGAACAGGACTCGCCCTACATCGAAACGAAGCGTTTTGACTGGTTCCGCGGTTACCACGTCGGTGGCCGTTCGCTGATGTGGGGACGGCAGAGCTATCGCTTCTCCGATCTGGATTTCGAAGCCAATCTCAAGGACGGCATCGCCACCGATTGGCCGATCCGCTATGCCGACATCGCACCGTGGTACGACCACGTGGAAAAGTTCGCCGGCATCGCCGGCACGCGCGAAGGGCTGGACGTGCTGCCTGATGGCGAGTTCCTGCCGCCCATCCCGCTGAACATCGTCGAGAAGGACGTGGCTGCACGGATCAGGAAGGCCTTTGGTGGTACCCGCCACATGATCCACTCGCGTACCGCCAACATCACCAAGCCGATGCCCGAGCAGGGCCGGGTCAATTGCCAATACCGCAACAAGTGCATCCTCGGCTGCCCCTTCGGTGCCTATTTTTCCACGCAGGCGGCCACGCTGCCCGCCGCAATGAAGACCGGCAATCTGACCCTGCGGCCGTTCTCGATCGTCAAGGAAGTGCTCTACGACAAGGACCGCAAGCGTGCGCGCGGGGTGGAAGTCCTCGACGCCGAGACCGGCCAGACCTACCAGTACACGGCCAAGGTCATCTTCCTCAATGCATCGTCGTTCAATTCGACCTGGCTGCTGATGAACTCGGCCACCGATGTCTGGGAAGGCGGGCTGGGCTCCTCGTCCGGCGAGCTCGGGCACAACGTGATGGACCATCACTTCGGGGCGGGCGCATCGGGGCGGGTCGAGGGCTACGATGACAAGTACTACTTCGGCCGTCGCCCCTGCGGTTTCTATATCCCGCGCTTCCGCAACGTGGCCACAGACAAGCGCGGCTACCTGCGCGGCTTCGGTTACCAGGGCGGTGCCAGCCGCAACGGCTGGTCGCGCGAGATCGCCGAGCTCAACATCGGTGCCGATCTGAAGGAAGCGCTGAGCCAGCCCGGCGACTGGCGCATCGGCATGACCGGCTTTGGCGAGATGCTGCCGCACCACGACAATACGATCCGCCTGGACCACGAACGCAGGGACAAGTGGGGCTTGCCGGTGCTGGCCATGGACGTGGCCATGCGCGAGAACGAAAAAGCGATGCGCAAGGACATGGCCGCCGATGCGGCCGAGATGCTGGAAGCCGCCGGCGTCAAGGACGTGGAGACGCACGACAACGACTACGCGCCGGGCAAGGGCATCCATGAAATGGGCACCGCACGCATGGGCCGTGACCGGAAGACCTCGGTCCTCAACGCCAACAACCAGGTCTGGGACGCGCCCAACGTGTATGTCACCGACGGTGCCTGCATGACCTCCAGTGCCTGCGTGAATCCATCGCTGACCTACATGGCGCTGACCGCGCGGGCCGCCGACCACGCCGTGCGCGAACTGAAAGCGGGGAACCTGTGATGGACCGCCGTGAACTGCTGAAGATGATTGTCGCCGCCACCGGTGCGGCGATGGTCGGCCTGCCTGCGCTGGCCAGTGCCAAGCTGCCGGCCGCGACGCCAAGCGCCGGCTTTTCCGAAGCCGAGGTCGCCACGCTCGATGAGATCGCCGAGACCATCCTGCCGCGGACCCGCACCCCCGGCGCGAAGGATGCGGCCACTGGCGCCTTCATGGCGCGGTTCGTCAGCGACTGCTACACCGCCCAGCAGCAGGCGACGTTCCGTGCCGGCCTGGCGGACATCGACAAACGTGCGGGCGGCCACTTCGTTGCGCTGACGCAGGAAGCGCGGACCCAGCTGCTGCGTACGCTGGACGCCCAGGCCCGCAAGCGTGCGGTGGAGGTGAGCGAGACCGGCACCGCTGAGGGCTCGAAGGCGATGCTGCATCCATTCACGATGATCAAGCAGCTGGCCATCTTCGGCTTGTTCACCTCGAAGCCAGGCGCCACGGAAGTGCTGAAATACGTCGCCGTGCCCGGCCGCTACGACGGCGACATGGCCTACACGCCCGGTACGCCGGCCTGGGCCACCAGCTGATGGAGCACCAAACGATGACCCGATTTCTGATGATGGCGATGGGAGCGCTGGCGGTGATGCCGGCGTTCGCACAGGCCGACCCCGAGCGTGATCCTGCAAAGACCGAGGTCTGGGCGCCCGTGGCTGACGTCGCCACGCCCCCGGGCGCAGCACCGTCAGACGCCATCGTGTTGTTCGATGGCAGGGACGTGTCGGCCTGGGAGGCAGAACAGGGCGGGCGCGTGCCGTGGACGGTGGCCGACGGTGCGATGACCGTGGTTCCCGGCAGCAAGGGCATCCGCACCCGCCAGCGCTTCTGCGATATCCAGCTGCATGTCGAGTGGCGCACGCCCACCGACACGAAGGGCTTCGATGGCCAGAACCGCGGCAACAGCGGCATCTTCCTGCAGGAGCTGTATGAGCTGCAGGTGCTCGACAGCTACCGCAACCCGACCTACGCCAACGGCCAGGCCGGTTCGATCTACAAGCAGGCCATGCCGCGGGTGAACGCCGCGCGCGCGCCGGGCCAGTGGCAGGCGTACGACATCATCTGGAAAGCGCCGCGCTTCTCGGCCGGCGGCGGGCTGACTTCGCCGGCCCGCATCACCGTGCTGCACAACGGTGTGCTGGTGCAGGACGACACCGTACTGGCAGGAAAGACCGAGTACATCGGTGCACCGTCGTACTCGTCCCATGGATGCGCGCCGCTGTATCTGCAGGAACACGCATCGAAGGTCAGCTACCGCAACATCTGGGTGCGCGAGCTGTAACGCGCGCCTACTTCGCCAGGTAGCTGGCGAGGTCATCGATCTCCTGCGGTGACAGCTGGGAGAAGGGCGGCATCAGGCCGCCGCCCTTGCTGATCTTTTCCTTGATCTGCGCAGGCGGCAGGCGTTTGCCGATGTCGGTGAGCGCGGGGAACGCGCCGGGCATGCCCGCACGGTCAGCACCATGGCAGGCCACGCAGTTCGCTGCGTACAGCTTGGCGCCGGCAACAGGATCTTCCTTGCTCCATGCCGGCAACGCATGCGTTGCCGCGCACAGGCTCAGGGCCAGGGTCAGGAAAGTTTTCAAGCAGGGCTCCTTTTGCGGGCTAGCGCGGTGCGCGGGCGGGCGGGCGGGGCGGCGGTCAGGTGCTGGCGCAGGTAGTCGGCGCCGGTCTGGATGACCTTGGCCGGATCACGCGGTTGGTCGTGCTCGACGATGTACCACTGCACGCCGGCAGCGGCGGCGGACGGCAGGATCGCGTTCCAGTCGAGCACGCCCTGGCCGACGGCAGCGAAGCCGCCTTCGTCCTCGGCCTGGCCTTTGGGTGCATTGTCCTTGGCATGCACCGCAAACACGCGGCCGCGGAACTTGCCCAGCATCACCGCCGGGTCGTGGCCGGAGCGGGCCACCCAGGCCAGGTCCAGT
This sequence comes from Stenotrophomonas sp. NPDC077659, assembly GCF_050268705.1. NCBI lineage: Bacteria > Pseudomonadati > Pseudomonadota > Gammaproteobacteria > Lysobacterales > Lysobacteraceae > Stenotrophomonas > Stenotrophomonas sp. NPDC077659. Next base: position 29,925 of record NZ_JBNNHG010000019.1, read on the forward strand.
TCGGTCTGCAGGCCGGGCCCTGCCGCATCGAACAGCAGTTCCAGTCCCGTACGCCCATTGAAGTCGACCAGTTCGAAATCGTGGTTGTGGTAGGCCAGGCGCATGCCCTTGGCGCGCACGCGTTCGGCGATGCGCCCCAGTTCCTTGCCCAACGCCGCCCAGCCGGCCGCATCGGTTGGCCGGTCCTTGCTGTCCAGGTAGGGCACCACCAGCGTGGTATTGCCGATGGCACGGTTGAAGGCCACCGCGCCATCGAGGTCATTGCGCAGATCGGCCAGTGCGGTGTGCGAGGAAATCGCCTTGATCCCGTACTTGTCGAGCAGCTGCTTGAGCTCGGCCGCGCTGACGTTCTGCGTGCCCACCGTTTCCACCGCGCGCACGCCCGCGTCGTGGACGATCTTCAATTGCTGGTCGAGCGTGCCGGCGTTGCGCAGCGTGTACATCTGCACCGCGATGGGCTTGCCCGCATCGCCCGTGTCCGCAGCGAAGGCGGGCAGGGTGGCGAACAGCAGCAGTGCGAGGCTGGCGATCCTGCGTGTTGGTGCCTTCATCCGTAGATCCTCCCTGGGTTCATTTGAGGGTGGTCCAGGCGCGCGACCTGGCCGATGCAATGACGCGGTCGACAATGAGCGCCGAGCGCACGCCGTCTTCAAAGGTGGGCAGGCCCTGCGGCGTCGCACCGTCGATGGCGCGATAGGTATCAGCGACGAACGCCTCGAAGCACTGCGCGTAGCCCTGTGCATGGCCTGGCGGCAGGGCCGACAACCGGCGTTGTTCGGCACTGCCGGCACCGGGCCCACGCACGAAGGTTTCCTCACGCTGGTCGGGCCGGCCGATCCACAGGCGCTCGGGATCTTCCTGGTTGAAGGCCACGCTGGCCTTGGCGCCATCGATCTCGAACCACAGGCGGTTGTGGCGCCCGGCCGAGACCTGGCTGACGGTCAGCGAGGCCAGCGTGCCTGCGCCGGTGCGGAACATCGCCGCTGCGACGTCCTCGCTGGACACTGCCTGCATCGCGCCGCCGGCTGCCGGTGTGCTGAAACTCTGTGCGCCTTGCGCACCGCGCTGGGCGATCACCGTGGCGAACGCCGCGCTGACCTCGGTGAAGCGCTCACCGCTGACCCATTCCACCAGGTCGCACCAGTGCGAGCCGATATCGGCGAACACGCGTGAGGTGCCGCCGAGCGTCGGGTCAACGCGCCAGTTGTTGCTGGCAGGATCCAGCAGCCAGTCCTGCAGGTAGCTGCCGTGGATGAGATGCAGGGGTCCCAGCTCGCCATCGGCGATGCGTGCGCGGGCCTCGCGGACCACCGGGTGGTAACGGTAGACGAAGGGCACCGTGGCGATCAGCCCGCGCGATGCCGCCAGCGCCGCCAATGACGTCGCATCTTCCAGCGTGGTGGCCAGCGGCTTTTCGCAGATCACGTGCTTGCCCGCTTCCAGCGCGGCCTGCGCCATCGGCCGATGCAGGTGGTTGGGTGTGCACACGTGCACGACCTGGACCTGCGGATCGGCGATCAGCGCTTCGATATCGGGATAGGCCTGCGGCACGTTCCAGGCCTGCGCCACCTCCCGCGCGCGCTGCGGTGAAGACGCGGCCACGCCGCGGACCTCGGCACCGGCCAGTAGTGCCGCGCGGCGGTGCACCGCCGCGATCATACCGGTGCCGACGATGGCGATTGCAAGCTTGGGCATCGGCGCTGTCCTCAACGTGTGGTGGCGGCAGTCGCGGCAGCCGGGCGGTCGCGGAACAGCAGCAGGAAGGCGACCAGCACCACCAGCGCGACGCCCGCCGGGAACAGCCAGATCTGCTGCCAGTCCGGCCCTGCAGCGGTGGTGTAGTGCTCGACCACCGCACCGGACAGGAAGGTGCCGATCAGCATGCCCACGCCGTAGGTGGCCAGGGTGATGAAGCCCTGCGCGCTGCTGCGTGCGTCAGGGCCCGCGTGTGCATCGGTGTAGATCTGCCCGGTGACGAAGAAGAAGTCGTAGCAGATGCCGTGCAGCACGATGCCGATGACCAGCAGGGAGAAGCCGCCGCCGGCATCGCCGAAGGCGAACAGGGAATAGCGCACCACCCACGCGGCCATGCCCACGGCCAGCATGGTTTTCACCCCCAGCCGCACGAACAGGAACGGCATGGCCAGCATCAGCAGTACTTCGGACACCTGGCCCAGCGACTGCAGGCCGGCCGCGCCGCGCACGCCCAGGTCGTTGAGGTACGGGTTGGTGAAGTTGTAGTAGAACGACAGCGGGATGCAGATGGCGATGGACGCCAGGAAGAACACCAGATAGGCGCGCGACTTCAGCAGGCGCAGCGAATCCAGGCCAAGGATCTGACCCAGGCCGGCGTCGCGCTGCTTGGCCAGAGGCGGCGTGTGCGGCAGGGTGAAGGCATACAGGCCCAGCAGCAGCGATGCCAGCGCGGCCATCTGGAAGGTCAGTTCAAGCTGGTGTGCCTGTTCCCAGCCCAGCCAGCCGATCAGCACGCCGGCGATGATCCAGCCGATGCTGCCGGCCACGCGCACCAGCGGGAACTGTTTCTCGGGCGACTGCATGTGTCGCATCGCCACGCTGTTGGCCAGCGCCAGGGTCGGCATGAACAGCAGCATGTAGCCCATGACGCAGGCGGAAAACGCGCTGAAGCTGGTGGCCGTGGACGCCAGCCACAGCAGCACCGCCCCGGCCAGGTGCAGTACCGCGAGAATGCGTTGCGCGGCAAAGTAGCGGTCGGCGATCAGGCCGACCAGGAAAGGCGCGACGATCGCACCGATGGACTGGCTGAGGAAGGCCGTGGCCACCTGGCTGGCGCTGGCCTGCAGCGGGCCCTGCACCAGGTAGGTGCCGAGGGTCACGAACCACGCTCCCCAGATGAAGAACTGCAGAAACATCATCGCGCCCAAGCGCGACATGGCGTGCGTCATGGCTTGCCCTCCCGGGGCGGTGTCAACTCAGATGCCCAGCATGCGGTGCAGTGATGCAGCGTCGGTGCCGCTGTCGGCGAAGTCGTCGAAGGCGCGCCCGGTCACCCGGATGATGTGGTCGCGGATGAAGGCAGCGCCCTCCCGTGCGCCGTCCTCGGGGTGCTTCAGGCAGCACTCCCATTCCAGCACCGCCCAGCCGGGGAAGTCGTACTGCGCGAACTTCGAGAAGATCGCCTTGAAATCGACCTGGCCATCACCGGGCGAGCGGAACCGGCCCGGGCGGTCGATCCAGTCCTGGTAGCCGCCATACACGCCGCTGCGGGCACTGGCGTGGTACTCCGCATCCTTGACGTGGAAGATGCCGATGCGCGGGTGGTAGCGGTCGATGAAGCCCAGGTAGTCCATCTGCTGCAGCAGCAGGTGGCTGGGGTCGTACAGGATCTTCGCGCGCGGATGCTGGTCGACCACCTCGAGGAAGCGTTCGAAGGTCGCGCCGTCGTGCAGGTCTTCGCCGGGGTGGATCTCGAAACACAGGTCCACGCCGCAGGCATCGAATGCATCCAGGATCGGCCGCCAGCGGCGGCCCAGTTCGGCGAAGGCTTCCTCCACCAGGCCCGGCGGGCGCTGCGGCCAGGGATACAGATACGGCCAGGCCAGCGCACCGGAGAACGTGGCATGTGCGGTCAGCCCCAGCCGCTGGCTGGCCTGCGCCGCCAGCATCAGCTGATCCACCGCCCAGGCCTGGCGGGCGTCGGGCCTGCCACGCACGTCCACCGGGGCGAATCCGTCAAACAGGCTGTCATAGGCGGGGTGGACCGCGACCAGCTGGCCCTGCAGGTGGGTCGACAGTTCGGTGATCTGCAGGCCATGCCCGGCCAGCATGCCGGCCACGTCGTCGCAGTAGGTCTGGCTGCGCGCGGCCTCGGCCAGATCGAACAGGTGGGGCGCAGTGGTGGGAATTTGTAGGCCAGAATAGCCCAGACCCGCAGCCCATCCGGCCAGCGTGTCCAGTCGATCAAAAGGAGCTTTGTCGCCGATGAACTGCGCCAGGAACAGCGCTGGACCCTTGAGCGTTTTCAAGGTGATTCACCTCGCATGCAATCGATTGCATTACCCTAGCATGGGCTTTCCGCAGACCCGTTGTGCAGTGCACAGCGCACAGACGAGCTGAGAACATGGCAACCATCTACGACATCGCCAGGCACGTGGGCGTCTCCGCCGGCACGGTGTCGCGGGCCTTGTCACGGCCGGACAAAGTGCTGCCGGCCACGCGCGCGCGCATCGAGCAGGCGGCCGCCACGCTGGGCTATGTGCCCAACACGGTGGCCAGAACGCTGAAGACCCAGCGCAGTGGCAAGATCCTGGTGACGGTGCCGGACATCGCCAACCCGTTCTTCGCGCAGATCCTGCAGGGCGCCGAAGAGGCCGCGCAGGCGGCCGGCTACGCCGTGCTGCTGGGCGACACCCAGCACCAGCCCGACCGTGAGGAACGCTACGCGCAGATGCTCCGGCGCAACGAGGCCGATGGCCTGATCGTGCTGGGGCATCGGCTGCCGCCCACCGCGCGCGAGATCGTGCGCGCGCTGGGCGCGGCCGCGCCGGTGGTCAACGGCTGCGAATTCGATCCAGCGCTGGGCATTCCCAGTGTGCACATCGACAACGTTGCGGCCGCACGCGCGGTGATGGAGCACCTGTATGGGCTGGGCCACGAGCGCATCGCCGTGGTCGGCGGGCCGCCGGACAATCCGCTGCACCAGCAACGGCTGGAAGGGGTGCGCAGTGCGGGCAAAGCGCGCGGCCGGCTGCGCAGCCTGCGCGTCGTGCCGGGTGATTTCTCGCTGGAATCGGGCCACGCTGCCGCAACGGCACTGCTGTCTGGCCCGCAGCCACCGACCGCCGTGTTCTGTTTCAGCGACCAGATGGCACTGGGTGCGCTGGCGGCCTGCCGCGACCTGGGCATCGGCGTGCCGCAGGAACTGTCCATCGTCGGCTTTGATGATCTCGCCTCATCCCGCTTCCTGACACCGCCGTTGACGACCATCCGCCAGCCCATGCGCGACATCGGTGCCCGCGCGGTCACTCTGTTGCTGGCCATCATCGAGCGGGTGGATGTCCCGCTGCAGCAGACACTGGATTTCAGCCTGATGCTGCGCGGGTCGACGGCTGCGCCTCATCAAGCGGTAGTGCCGAGCGTTGCCCGGCGAGTGTGAAGGCCGCGGCAGTACCACTGCACAGCAGGGTCACTGCCTGCGGCGGACGCTGGGCGCTCTTCCACCTGGACGCCGCACATGACCACGCTCACCCTGCCCGAACTTGCAAAGAAGATGGCCGGCATCGATTTCGCGATGCTGCAGACCCACGCCGCTGGCGGCATTGATGGCCGGCCGATGAGCAACAACGGCGACGTCGACTACGACGGTGACAGTTGGTTCTTCGCCCTGCAGAGCACCGACATGGTGCGCCAGATCGAAGCCGATCCGAACGTCGCGCTGGGCTTCACCGGCAGCAAGTCATTGCTGGGCAAGCCGCCGCTGTTCGTCCATGTCAAAGGCCGGGGCGCGATCATCCGCGAACGCGGTGTGCTGGCCCAGCACTGGGTCAAGGACCTGGAACGCTGGTTCGAGCAGGGCGTGGATACGCCGGGGCTGGTACTGATACACGTCCGTGCAGATCGACTTCATTACTGGGACGGCGAAGACGAGGGTGAAATCGTCGTCTAGGCGCAGTGCAGGGGGCCGGTGAGCGAGACCGGCATGACCCAGCGATACCGCGACCTGCGCCCTCGTTCCAGCGCCCCCGTTCCAGCGCCTCATTTTTTGCCCGCGGCGCGATTCATCCACCGCGCCCGGATGTGGTATATCGTTTATCGATAAATCCATCCCGGGCGGCAAGGCTGCCCCACACCGGAGGCTGCTTGACCGCTCGTCCCGCCCGCGCCGAACCCGCGCGAGGCTTGTTCACCCTGGCCCAGACCACCGTGCAGGCTGTACGGGCGATGTGCTGGCTGGGCATCCTGGCCGCGCTGCTGGCCGTGCCCTTGGTGGCCTACGACCGTCGCTGGCTGCTGGACAGCGTGCATGACGCGCACGCCGCCGCCGTCCACGGCAGCGATCTGTTCCTGCATTTCTGCATCGGCCTGGGCAGCATCGTTGCCCTGCTGGTGCTGTGCCTGGTGTTCCTGCGGCATCTGGCGCGGCTGCTGCGCTCGGCGGCCGGCGCCCGCCCGTTCACCCATGCCAATGCACAGCGCCTGCAGCGCATGGCCTGGCTGATGCTGGCGATGGAAGTGCTGTCGATCATCATCGGTGTGTACGCGTCCTGGATGGGGCCGGATTTCGCCTGGATGGAGGTCGGCGGCGGGATGTCCATCACCGGCCTGGTCGCGGTGCTGATGCTGTTCGTGCTGGCCCGCGTGTTCGCGGTGGGCGCTGCGATGCGTGATGACCTCGACGGTGTCATCTGATGGCGATCGTCATCACACTCGACCGCATGCTGCAGGAACGGGGCATGACCCTGTCCGAGCTGGCCGGGCGCATCGACATCACCCTGGCCAACCTGTCCATCCTCAAGACCGGCAAGGCACGCGCCATCCGTTTTTCCACTCTGGATGCGATCTGCCGCGAGCTGCAGTGCACGCCGGGCGACCTGCTCGGGCACGACCCGCTGCACGCGCAGGATGATGACTGAACCTCTTTTCTCCCCTTACCTCATGAACAAACGGACCCGAAATGGAATGGTTGGCTGACCCCTCGATCTGGATGGGCCTTGCGACCCTGATCGTGCTTGAGATCGTGCTGGGCATCGACAATCTGGTGTTCATCGCGATCCTGGCCGACAAGCTGCCGCCGCACCAGCGTGACCGCGCGCGGGTGATCGGCCTGAGCCTGGCCCTGCTGATGCGCCTGGTGCTGTTGGCCGCGCTGGCCTGGATCATGAAACTGACCGAGCCGCTGCTGACGCTGTTTGATCACAGCTTCTCCGGGCGCGACCTGATCCTGCTGGGCGGTGGCCTGTTCCTGCTGTTCAAGGGCACCATGGAACTGCATGAGCGGCTGGAAGGCCGCGAACACCACGAAAACGGCAAGAAGGTCTACGCCAGCTTCGCGATGGTGGTGGCACAGATCGTGGTGCTCGACGCGGTGTTCTCGCTGGATTCGGTGATCACCGCCGTCGGCATGGTCGACAACCTGGGCGTGATGTACGCCGCGGTGACCATCGCCATGGTGCTGATGCTGCTGGCCAGCAAGCCGCTGACCCGCTTCGTCAACAAGCATCCCACCGTGGTCGTTCTCTGCCTGGGCTTCCTGCTGATGATCGGCTTCAGCCTGGTGGCCGAGGGCCTGGGCTACAAGATTCCGAAGGGCTATCTGTACGCGGCCATCGCATTCTCGATCCTGGTGGAAGCCTTCAACCAGTGGGTGCGCTTCAACCGCGAGCGCAACGAGCGCCGCCAGCCGTTCCGCCAGCGCACCGCCGATGCGGTGCTGCGCATGCTGGGTGCACGCCCGGCCAATGGCCACGATGACGCCGGCGAAGAGGAGCACGGTGATGCGGAGGAGCGCCTGCAGCCGGCCGAGCACGAGATGATCCGCAGCGTACTGGGGCTGGCCGACCGGCCGGTGTCGAGCGTGATGACGGTGCGTGCCGACGTGCAGTGGATCGATCTGGCGCGTGGCCATGATGACGTGGTCGCGCGCCTGGTGGCGTCGCCGCATACGCGCCTGCTGGTAGGCGAGGGCGACCTGGACAGCCTGCGCGGCGTGGTGCAGAGCCGCGACCTGCTGGCCGACCTGCTGCAGGGGCGGCCGCTGCAGCTGGAAAGCAACCTGCGTGCGCCGCAGTACGTGCTGTCCAGCGCCAGTGCGCTGCAGGCGCTGGAACTGATCCGCCAGCACCCGGTGCCGCTGGCGGTGGCCGTGGACGAGTACGGCAGCGTGGAAGGCCTGGTGACCGCCAATGACCTGCTGGCGGCGATTGCCGGTGACCTGGCCGATACCCAGGACGAGCGCTATGGCGTGGTGGCGCAGGGCGAGGACCAGTGGGAAGCCGACGGCGCGCTGACCCTGGATGACCTGCAGCGCCTTGCAGGTGTGTCGCTGCCGCGCAGCAGCGATTACATGACTATTTCCGGTCTGGTGCTGGACCAGCTGGGTCGGCTGCCGGACGAAGGCGATGCCGTGGACGTGGCCGACGTACGCATCACGGTGCTGGCCATGGAGAAACGCCGCATTGCCCGCCTGCGCGTGCAAAGGCTGGCGCAGCCGTAACGCGCGCCTGCCTCTTGTAGAGCCGAGCCCACGCTCGGCTGATTTTGCCTTCTGTAGAGCCGAGCCCATGCTCGGCTGTTTTTCCCGCAGCCGAGCATGGGCTCGGCTCTACAGTTGGTGTAGCCGAGCATGGGCTCGGCTCTACAGTTGGTGTAGCCGAGCATGGGCTCGGCTCT
>NZ_JBNNHG010000019.1:38389-42125 GCF_050268705.1 Stenotrophomonas sp. NPDC077659
CTACCCATTGCAACCTCCACCCGTCACCATGGCGGGCCCCACACGCTGGAATGTCGCAGTGCTGAGTACGATGGGTTTGTTGATGGGCCTGTACGTGGCCTGGCGCCTGTTCTGGCCGCTGCGCCTGCCGGTCTGGGCCAAGGCCCTGTTGTCGCTGCTGCTGGTGGCTCTGGCCGTGCAGCTGCGCATCGTCGCCACCTTCTGGGGCACGATGGCTTCGCCGGAAATCCCGCAGATGGCCATCGCCGTGCTGGCCACCGGCTCCACCGCCGTGCTGCTGCTGGCGCTGGCGATGCTGCTGTTCGATGCCGGCCTGCTGGCGGCGCGCGTGCTGCGCCTGCCGCGTGCAGTGTCGGCCCTGCATACGCCGTTGCTGCGGCCGCTGGCCGCAGGTGCCGCATTCCTGCTCAGTGCGTACGGCGTCAGCCAGGGCATGGCAGTGCCGAAGCCGCATCAGGTCGAGGTGTCCATCAAGGACCTGCCAGCCGCCTTCGACGGCTACCGCATGCTGCAGCTCACCGACATCCATGCCAGCCGCCTGTTGACCGGCGACTGGGTGCGTCAGGTGGTGGCCGAAAGCAATGCGCTGAAGCCGGACCTGATCGTGATCACCGGTGATCTGATCGATGGCACGGTGGCTGCACGCCGCGATGATTACCGCCCGCTGGGTGACCTGCAGGCACCGGACGGAGTGATTGCCATCACCGGCAACCACGAGTACTACGCGCAGTACCGCGAGTGGATGCAGGCCTTCCGCGCGCTGCGCATGCAGGTGCTCGAAAACAGCCACACCCAGGTGCAGCGTGGCGGGGCGGCGCTGACCGTTGCCGGCGTCACCGACCCGGTGGCGGCGCGCTACGGCCTGCCATTGCCCGACCTGAAGGCGGCGCTGGCCGGTGCCGATCCGGCCGCGCCGGTGATCCTGCTTGACCATCGCCCGCGCAATGCCGTTGATGCTGCCGCACACGGGGTGAAGCTGCAGTTGTCCGGCCACACCCATGGTGGCCAGATCATCGGCATGGACCAGCTGGTGAAGCGGGCCAACGGTGGGTTTGTTTCCGGCCGTTACGAGGTGGATGGCATGACCCTGTACGTGAGCAACGGCGCCGGCCTGTGGGCAGGCTTCCCGGCGCGCATCGGCGTGCCTTCGGAAATCACCGTGTTTACCCTGCGCCGCGCGCCTTGAAGCCCGCGTTGGGGGCGGATCCCTTTGCCCGGCAAAGGGCTCTGGCCCCGCGCCCGGCTGCAGGTGCACCGCACCATCACCCCGGCCGTGACACCCTCCGGTCATGACTGAAATGACGGCGGCGCGGCGGCGCTCGATGTGGGTGGCGGGCCTGTCCACCGTGGTGGAGTGGTACGACTTCACCCTGTACCTGTACTTCGCCACCGTGCTGTCGCGGGTGTTTTTCGGCGGCGGCGAGCAGGCGATGCTGGTCACGCTCGCCGGCTTCGCGGTGTCCTACCTGATGCGTCCCCTGGGCGCGCTCTGTTTCGGCCACCTCGGCGACCGCCTGGGCCGGCGCTGGATGCTGCTGGCCTCGATGGCGCTGATGGCTGCGGCAATGCTGGCCACCGCGCTGCTGCCGACGGCGGCCACCGCAGGTGCCACGGCCGGCGTACTGCTGCTGGTCCTGCGCTGCGTGATGGCATTTTCGGTGGGTGGCGAGTACACCGGTGTGGTGGCGTATCTGCTGGAAAGCGCCCCGGCACGACGACGCGGTCTGGTCACTTCGCTGGCCTCGGCTGCCAGCGAAGTGGGCGCGCTGCTGGCGGTGGCGATTTCCGCAGTGACCGTTGCGATGCTCACGCCCGCGCAACTGGATGGCTGGGGCTGGCGCATTCCCTTCTTCGTCGGTGCGGCGTTGGCGCTGGTGATCCTCATCGCACGTTCGGGCATGCACGAATCGCCCGAATTCGAGCGCCAGCGCCGTGAGGGCAGTATTCCGGCGACACCGCTGCGCCACGTGCTGCGCAATCACCCCGGCGCGGTGGCGCGCACGTTTGCGATCTCCGCACTGGGTTCGATCACCTACTACGTGGGCATCACCTACGTGCCGGCCTTCCTGCATGCGCAGGGCCACGATGAAGGTGATGCGCTGTGGTTGTCCACGGTTGCGGCGGTGGCGGTCATCGCCATCACGCCCCTGTGCGGCCTGCTGTCCGACCGCTTCGGGCGGCGTCCGCTGCTGCTGGGCCTGACCGTCCTGGCGGCACTGCTGCCGCTGTCGATGTTCGCTTGGATGTCCGAAGCCGCGCCGCTGGGCATCGCCCTGGCGGCGGTGGTGCTGGCCTGCGTGGCGGGCGGCGTGAGCGCGGTGGCAGCACCGGCCACGGCCGAGCAGTTCCCCGGCGAGGGCCGGGTGAGCGGGCTGGCACTGGGGGTGACCATGGCCACGGCGGTGTTCGGCGGTGCGACACCGTGGCTGGCGCAGTGGTGGGTGGAACGCAGCGGCTGGGCCGCGGCACCGGGCGCGATGATCGCGCTGGTGGCGGTGCTGGTGCTGCCGGTGCTGTGGACCCTGCCCGAGACGACCCCGGGCAGGGGCAGGCGCTAGGCGATCAGACCGCCAGGGTCTGCTTGATGTCGGCCAGCACGGCCGGCGCATCCACGCCGATGGCGATCGACTGCAGCACGTGGCCATCCCACACGCTGGGGCCGAAGGCCAGGCCTTCCGGCTTGGGAATGGTCATGCCGCGGGCAACGCCGTCGGTGGCCACGCGCACGCTGGCGCGCTCGAACTGGAACAGTTCCGGGCGGGTCAGCGCGATGCAGGCACAGCAGTCATGCACGACCATGCCCTTGTGCCCGGCCTGCAGGTAGAAGTCCACGTAGTCCTGCGACAGCGCACGCACCAGCTCGGCATCGGTACCGCCGATGGCGGCCAGCGTGTCCAGGCCGTCACGGTCCATTTCCACGCGGGTGGTGACGTCCAGGCCGATGGCGGTGACCGGCCACTGCGCGGTGAACACGATGTCGGCGGCTTCGGCGTCGCCCCAGATGTTGGCCTCGGCCGCCGGGGTGATGTTGCCGTTGACGTGGAAGGCACCGCCCATCAGGACCACGCCGCGCACCAGGCCGGCGATGTCGGGGGCCTGCTTCAGGGCCAGGGCCAGGTTGGTCATGCGGCCGACCGCGACCAGGGTCACTTCACCCGGATGGGCGCGGACCAGGTCGATGATCAGCTGGTGGGCCGGGCGCGCATCGGCAGCAACGTCCAGCGCAGCCGGCACCGGGTGGTTGCCCAGGCCGTTGTGGCCATGGATGTGCACCGGCCAGGCTTCCGGGGTGGCTTCGGGCTGCAGCGGGCCGGCGGCACCGCGCGCGACCGGGGCGGCAAAGCCCCAGGCCTGTTTCAGGTACAGCGCGTTGCGGGTGGTCGACTCCACCGACGCGTTGCCGAAGGTGGTGGTGACGCCCACCAGATCGATCTGGGCGTGCTTGTGCAGGTACAGCAGGGCCAGGGCGTCGTCGACGCCCGGGTCGGTATCGAAAATGACTTTCAGCATGTTGTTGTTCTTCTTCTTCCGTGTGGTGCAGGGGGGCCGGCGGGACCCAGGGGGCCGGGCCGGCGCGCCCTGCATTGTCCCATCTTCATGACAGGCAGGGCGAACCGGAGAGGGGCGCGTCACGCCCCAGACCCTGCTCGATCGCCTCCGGGGTTTCGTAGCGTCGAGCTTGCTCGACTCTTGTGTCTCGGAACGGTGCCCTGATCAGGCACAATTCCCCCGGTGA
>NZ_JBNNHG010000020.1:2500-16739 GCF_050268705.1 Stenotrophomonas sp. NPDC077659
CTAGGAAAACACTCTGGAAAGAGTGGCCATAGAAGGTGATAGCCCTGTATCTGAAAGGGCCATTTCAGTGAAGACGAGTAGGGCGGGGCACGTGAAACCCTGTCTGAACATGGGGGGACCATCCTCCAAGGCTAAATACTACTGACCGACCGATAGTGAACCAGTACCGTGAGGGAAAGGCGAAAAGAACCCCGGAGAGGGGAGTGAAATAGAACCTGAAACCGTGTGCGTACAAGCAGTAGGAGCTCCGCAAGGAGTGACTGCGTACCTTTTGTATAATGGGTCAGCGACTTACTGTTCGTGGCAAGCTTAACCGTATAGGGGAGGCGAAGGGAAACCGAGTCTGATAAGGGCGCATAGTCGCGGGCAGTAGACCCGAAACCGGGTGATCTAGTCATGCCCAGGGTGAAGGTGCGGTAACACGCACTGGAGGCCCGAACCCACTCCCGTTGCAAAGGTAGGGGATGAGGTGTGATTAGGAGTGAAAAGCTAATCGAACCCGGAGATAGCTGGTTCTCCTCGAAAGCTATTTAGGTAGCGCCTCATATGTATCCTCTCGGGGGTAGAGCACTGTTATGGCTAGGGGGTCATCGCGACTTACCAAACCATTGCAAACTCCGAATACCGAGACGGACTGTATGGGAGACACACGGCGGGTGCTAACGTCCGTCGTGAAAAGGGAAACAACCCAGACCCACAGCTAAGGTCCCAAATTTTGTGCTAAGTGGAAAACCATGTGGAAAGGCACAGACAGCCAGGAGGTTGGCTTAGAAGCAGCCACCCTTTAAAGAAAGCGTAATAGCTCACTGGTCGAGTCGGTCTGCGGGGAAGATTTAACGGGGCTAAGCACAGAACCGAAGCTTGGGGTGTGCATATTTATATGTACGCGGTAGAGGAGCGTTCCGTAAGCCGTTGAAGGTGGATTGAGAAGTCTGCTGGAGGTATCGGAAGTGCGAATGCTGACATGAGTAACGATAATGCGGGTGAAAAACCCGCACGCCGAAAGCCCAAGGTTTCCTTGCGCAACGTTAATCGGCGCAGGGTGAGTCGGCCCCTAAGGCGAGGACGAAAGTCGTAGTCGATGGGAAGCAGGTTAATATTCCTGCACCTCGCGTAAGTGCGATGGAGGGACGGAGAAGGTTAGGTGTACCAGGCGTTGGTTGTCCTGGGGAAAGGCGGTAGGTTTGGATCTTTGGCAAATCCGGGATCCTTTAAGACCGAGCACCGAGACGAGCCTTTATGGCAAAGTCACTGATACCACGCTTCCAGGAAAAGCTCCTAAGCTTCAGCTTACGCAGACCGTACCGTAAACCGACACAGGTGGGTAGGATGAGAATTCTCAGGCGCTTGAGAGAACTCGGGTGAAGGAACTAGGCAACATGGCACCGTAACTTCGGGAGAAGGTGCACCCTTTTTGGTGGCTCGTGCGAGCTATAGCTGAAGAGGGTCGCAGTAACCAGGCCGCTGCGACTGTTTATCAAAAACACAGCACTCTGCAAACACGAAAGTGGACGTATAGGGTGTGACGCCTGCCCGGTGCTGGAAGGTTAATTGATGGGGTCAGCCGCAAGGCGAAGCTCTTGATCGAAGCCCCAGTAAACGGCGGCCGTAACTATAACGGTCCTAAGGTAGCGAAATTCCTTGTCGGGTAAGTTCCGACCTGCACGAATGGCGTAACGACAGCGGCGCTGTCTCCACCCGAGACTCAGTGAAATTGAAATCGCTGTGAAGATGCAGCGTTCCCGTGGCAAGACGGAAAGACCCCGTGAACCTTTACTATAGCTTTACACTGAACGTTGAGTTCGTCTGTGTAGGATAGGTGGGAGGCTATGAAACTGTGGCGCTAGCTGCAGTGGAGCCATCCTTGAAATACCACCCTGTCGTGCTTGACGTTCTAACCTGGGCCCATTATCTGGGTCGGGGACCGTGTATGGTGGGTAGTTTGACTGGGGCGGTCTCCTCCTAAAGAGTAACGGAGGAGCTCGAAGGTACGCTCAGCGCGGTCGGACATCGCGCACTGTGTGCAAAGGCATAAGCGTGCTTGACTGCAAGATCGACGGATCAAGCAGGTAGGAAACTAGGACTTAGTGATCCGGTGGTTCTGTATGGAAGGGCCATCGCTCAACGGATAAAAGGTACTCCGGGGATAACAGGCTGATACCGCCCAAGAGTTCATATCGACGGCGGTGTTTGGCACCTCGATGTCGGCTCATCACATCCTGGGGCTGTAGTCGGTCCCAAGGGTATGGCTGTTCGCCATTTAAAGTGGTACGCGAGCTGGGTTCAGAACGTCGTGAGACAGTTCGGTCCCTATCTGCCATGGGCGTTGGAGATTTGAGAGGGGCTGCTCCTAGTACGAGAGGACCGGAGTGGACGAACCTCTGGTGTTCCGGTTGTCACGCCAGTGGCATTGCCGGGTAGCTATGTTCGGAAGCGATAACCGCTGAAAGCATCTAAGCGGGAAGCGCGCCTCAAGATGAGATCTCCCGGGGCACAAGCCCCCTGAAGGAACCATGTAGACTACGTGGTTGATAGGTCAGGTGTGTAAGTACAGCAATGTATTGAGCTAACTGATACTAATGATCCGAGAGGCTTGACCATATAACCTCAAGTTGCCTTGGCTTTACGACAACGTCGTAAGAGCATCCAAGTGCACGCTACGTCACAAGATCCATGCGAGGCTGGCGCCTTGTCCCAAGGGACGAGTGCGACTCTCCAAAAGCCTCCCTGGTGAAATCAGCGCTGTGGAACCACCCGATCCCATCCCGAACTCGGAAGTGAAACGCAGCTGCGCCGATGGTAGTGTGGCTCAAGCCATGCGAGAGTAGGTCATCGCCAGGGTTTACACCCCAAAACCCCGCTGCTCACGCAGCGGGGTTTTTTCTTTGTGCGTTGCCGGCCAGCGGCCGGCACTACCGTTCGGCCCACGATGGGCCGATGACGCAGTAGATCCACGCCACGCGTGGATGTGCGGTAATCAACCAGCGAGAAAACCGTTGATCACGGCCGCAATCTGCGCCGGATGTTCCATATGCAGGTGGTGGTTGCCCGGGAACACCGCCAGGCGGCCATCACGCAGGTGCTGCAGGCGCTGGCTGCGACCCGGCTCCGGGTAGTAGGACTGCGCTGGCGTGGCGTAGATCACCTGGGTAGGGCAGGCGATGGCCTGCAGCAGGTTGTCGATCTGGCCTTCGCTGAGGCGGATGGCTTTGGGCAGCATCAGACGCGGATCGCTGCACCAGCGATAGCCGCCTTCCACCGGCTCCACGCCGCGTTCAACCAACAGGCGGGCACAGCCCTCGCTGAGCTGGTTGGTCATCATCCGCGCGCGGATGGGCGCGGCCAATACCGGAAACACGCGCAACTGCTTGCGGCCCAGGGCGCGGCTGGCATTCACATGCTCGCGCAGGCGGTCGGCGGTTTCTTCTTCCGGCCCGCGCAGGCCACCCAGCGCTTCAATGGCGATCAACCGCTCGACGCGATCGCTGACGGCCGCGGTGAGGCTGGCGATGCCCGCGCCCATCGAGTGGCCCATCAAGGTGAAGCGATCCCAGCCCAGCGCATCGGCGACATCCAGCACATGGGTGATGGCCGCAGGCGTGGTGTAGACCGCTCCGGCAGGCAGGTGGGCGCTGTGGCCGTGGCCGGGCAGATCGATGGCCACCAGTTCCACGCCAGCCAGATGCGGTGCCAGCGGCACAAAGCTGGCCGCGTTGTCCAACCAGCCGTGCAGGGCGAGGACGCGGGTGCCGCCGGGATGGCCGCCGCGCAGGCCGGCCACGCGCGCGCCATGGATCTCGATCTGGAACGGCTGCAGGCTCATGCCAGCGATGCCACTGCCAGGCGGGCCAGCGCTCGGGCGTGTTCGGGTTCGTCGTTCAGGCAGGGGATGTAGCGCATCTGCGCGCCGCGCTCGGCCAGGGTTTCAGTGAAACCCATGGCGACTTCTTCCAGCGTTTCCAGGCAGTCGGTGGCGAAGCCCGGACAGACCACGTCGATCTGCTTCACGCCCGACTCGGCCAGCGCCCACAGGCTGGGTTCTGCATACGGCTGCAGCCAGCGTTCGCGGCCGAAGCGCGACTGGTAGCCGAGCTGCCAGTCGTCCGCGCCCAGGCCCAGTGCCTTGGCGATGGCCTGCGCGCTGGCTTCGCAGCGCGCAGGGTACGGATCGCCGGCATCGGCCAGCCGCTGCGGGATGCCGTGGAAGGAAAACACCAGCTTCTGGCCACGGCCATGCTGCTGCCAGTAGCGCTGGATGGAGCCGGCGACGGCCGCGACCCAGTCCGGGTCGACCGAATAGTCCTGCACCAGGCTGACGGTGATGCCGGGATGGCGACGCTGCCAGGCATCGACGCGATCCTCGATCGACGCCGTGGTGGTGGTCGAATACTGCGGGTACAGCGGCAGTACGACGATGCGGCGCACCCCTTCGGCAACCAGACGGTCGAGCTCGGCGGTGAGCGCGGGCGCGCCGTAGCGCATGGCGTGGCGAACCCGCAGCGTCGGCAGCAGGGCCTGCATGGCTTCGGCCAGGCGGCGGGTATGCACCATCAATGGCGAGCCTTCCGGCAGCCACACCAGGGCGTATTTGGCCGCTGAACGACCGCTGCGCAGCGGCAGGATGAGCCCGCGCAGCAAGGGCTGCCAGAGCAGCGCCGGAATCGAGACCACGCGGGGGTCGGAAAGGAATTCAGCCAGATAACGGCGTACGGCGGGAGCCGTCGGCGTCTCGGGCGTGCCTAGGTTGACCGCCAGCACGGCGGTATCGGGTGCGTCGAGCATGTCCGACATTGTCGCCTATCCAGCGCCGCGTCGGCATGCACGGTGTGGAAGGTGTCGATGCAGGACGCCAATGCGCAGTGGCGGCGCTCATTGGATATTCATCACAACGCTACTAATTTCAGTCACTTGCTATATCTTCCTATGGACTGACTTCTGGAGCCCGCCATGCGTCGCCCGATCCAAGCCCTGCTGATCGCCGCCAGCCTGCTGTCCAGCCAGGCCATGGCCGGACCGCAGGAAGACCAGCGCGCCCGCAACGCGGTGCGTGTGCTGGCGGAAATCCAGGAAATTCCCGAGCAGGGGATTCCTGACAAGTTGCTCGACGAAGGCCGCGCGGTCATCGTCATTCCCGACACGATCAAGGCAGGTCTGGTCATCGGTGGCCGTCGAGGCCACGGTCTGATGTCGGTGCGCATGCCCAATGGCGCCTGGTCCAACCCGGTGTTCATCAAGCTCACCGGCGGCAGCATCGGCTTCCAGGCCGGCGTGCAGTCCTCCGACGTGGTGCTGGTGTTCCGCAACGACCGCAGCCTGGACAATCTGGTCAATGGCAAGTTCACCCTGGGCGCCGATGCCGGCGTGGCCGCCGGTCCAGTGGGCCGCAATGCCGCCGCTGCCACCGATGGCCAGCTGAAAGCCGAAATCTGGTCGTGGTCGCGCGCGCGCGGCCTGTTCGCCGGTGTGGCGCTGGATGGCGCGGTGCTGCAGATCGACGATGCCGCCAACCTGGATGCCTACGGCAGCAATACCACCCCGCGGATGATCTTCGAAGGCCGCTCGGCCGGGTCGCCGTCGATGGACGTGGTCGCCTTCCGTGACCGCCTGGAAGAGGCTACCTACGCCGCGCGCAACAACCGTACCGGCAACGGTGGCACCGCCAGCGCACCGCCGCCGCCGCCGGCCCAGGCGCCTGTTCAGGCACCGATGCCGGCCCCGGCCGAAGCGACGACCGCCCCGCTGCAGAACGTACCGCAGAACCCGCCGCCGCAGCAGGGCTTCCAGCCGGTCGGCGACGGCGAGATCCGTACCGAGACCCTGGGCGGCAACTGACTTTCGTCACGCGCGCCGGCTTACAGCCGGTGCGCTATGCTCGACAGCCTGATCACTACGTAACGAGCGTCTTTATGGGCGGTTTCAGCATCTGGCATTGGTTGATTGTCCTGGCCGTGGTTCTGTTGGTGTTCGGCACCAAGCGGCTGACCAGTGGCGCCAAGGATCTCGGCTCGGCGGTCAAGGAATTCAAGAAGGGCATGCGCGACGACGACACGCCGTCGGCGCAGCTGGGCGACGAATCGCGCAGCCAGGACGCCTCGCGCACCGCGCAGGACGAGCACGACCGCAACGCGCGTTGATCCGGAGCGGTTGCGGTGTTTGATATTGGTTTCAGCGAACTGCTGGTGATCGCGGTGGTCGCCTTGGTGGTGCTCGGTCCCGAGCGCCTGCCCAAGGCGGCCCGCTTCGCCGGCCTGTGGGTGCGCCGCGCCCGCAACCAGTGGGATTCGGTGAAGCAGGAACTGGAGCGCGAACTGCAGGCCGAGGAGATCAAGCGGCAGATGCAGGACGTGCGGCAGAGCATGCAGGACACCGAGAGCCAGCTGCGTGCCAGTGGTGAAGCAGTCCGCCGCGAGGCCGCGCAGGCGCAACAGCATGGCGATGCCCTGGCCCAGCAGGTGCGCGCGCCGGCGCCGGCGCAGACGCCGCCACATCTGGCCGAAGACCCCGCGATGCCCGCAGCGGCGCAGGACGGCGGTTCGATGCCGCCCACCTCTACCGACGTCGCCGCGGATGCTCCGGCGAACTCCGTGGCCGATGCGCCCATTCCGCCGGAGCGCCAGCCATGAGCGAACATGATTTTGGCGAAAGCTCGCTGGTCGAGCACCTGGTCGAACTGCGCGCGCGCCTGATCCGCGCGCTGCTGGGCTTCGGCGTGGTGCTGCTGGGGCTGTTGCCGTTCACCCAGAAGCTGTACAACGCGCTGGCCGAACCGCTGGTATCGCAGCTGCCGAACGGGCAGACGATGATTGCCACCAACCCGGCCGGTGCCTTCTTCGCGCCGCTGAAGCTGACCTGCTTCGTCGCTCTGTTCGTGGCCGTGCCGTGGCTGCTGTACCAGCTGTGGGCCTTCGTGGCGCCTGGCCTGTACGCGCGCGAGAAACGCCTGGCCGTGCCGCTGCTGGTGTCGTCGGTGCTGCTGTTCTACACCGGCTGCGCGTTTGCCTACTTCCTGGTGCTGCCGGCGGTATTCCACTTCCTCACCACCTTCAGCCCGGAAGTGATCGCGATCACCCCGGACGCGAATGCCTACCTGGATTTCGTGCTGGCCATCTTCTTTGCCTTCGGTGGCAGTTTCGAACTGCCGGTGGCGATGGTGATCCTGGTGCTGCTGGGCTGGGTGACGCCGCAGCAGTTCAAGGAAGGCCGCGGCTACGCGGTCGTCGGCATCTTCGTGCTGGCTGCGGTGCTGACTCCGCCGGACGTGGTATCGCAGCTGATGCTGGCGATTCCGATGTGCCTGCTGTACGAGCTGGGCATCCATGCCGCACGCTGGCTGGTGCCGTCGTCAGCGGTGAACAAACCCGCTGCGTAAAGCAAAAAAGGGGACGGAGGGGATTAAGTCGTGTGTGCATTCACGACTTAATCCCCTCCGTCCCCTTTTTTATCCACGCATGGCGTGGATCTACTGCGTTGCAGGTCAGGCGTGGAAGACGTCGTTCTGCGGCGGGGGGGCCGGCACCGGCGGTACGGCGCGGCTGCCGCGGTGGACGAACATCTGCTTCCAGGCGGCATAGACCGCGCCGACGTACAGCGGCATCACCACCGTGGTCAACACCAGCTGGGCAATGAAGGCCGCCGCCAGCGGGCCGCCGATCAGCATCGCGATCTGGATGACGATGACGAACAGGATGTAACCGCAGAACGCGGCGATCAGGCCCAGCAACGCGAACACGACCATCGCCACGATGTTCTCGATGCAGCCCTGCAGGCTCAGGCGCAGCGCGTGCATGCCGCTCTGCTTGTCGAACACCACCAGCGCCGGCTGGGTGAACATCGCCAGCGACATGCCCACGGCGGTGACGAACACCAGCAGCAGCCACAGCGCGATGCGCTTGGCCGGCAGGTTGGCCACCAGGCTGGCTGCATCATCCGGACTGATCTGCTGGCCGCTGCGGCTGATCTGTTCCATCTTGGTCATGACCTCGCTGAAGGCGGCAAAGCCTTCGCGGCCGATCATCAGGTACAGCAGCACGCCCAGCAGCAGGACCGCCAGCACCTGGATGGCCAGGGGCACCAGCAGGTGGCTGACGCGGTGGTCGCGGATCGGCTGCAGCAGGTGCGAGGCCAGGCCGGGGCGGCCTTCATCGATCTCGCCCATGGCATGGAGCATGCCGCCGAACATCACCGGTGAAATGGCCAGGGTCATCAACTGCACGGCCAGGCCGGCAGCGCCCGGGATCAGGGTCGACAGCAGGGTGACCACCCAGCTGACCACCAGCCAGGTGAGGCCGATCCGGGCCAGCTGCAGCGGCGCGCGCCGGTACAGCGAGAACGTATCCAGCAACCACTGGGCGCCCGCCGAAGCCGGCAGCTTGCGAATCTCTTTCATGGACATCCGGGGAGGGACAGGAGGGGCCGGGCGGCTGCCCGTGCCGCCGATTATCCCTGTTTTGCGACCGGCTGGGCTGAAGACTGGCGGGCCTGGCGGACGAAGCGGCGCAGCAGCTGGCGGGCCAGCGGTGCGGCACTGACCGCGCGTTCGATGCTGCGTGCGCAGCCGCCATGGCGGCCGATGCAGTCGGCGCGCGCACGGATGTAGCCGCGCATGTGGTGGGTGGCGAACTCGGGATGGAACTGCACGCCCCAGGCCTGGCGGCCCCAGCGGAAGGCATGGCAGCCATCCAGCGGCGAGCGCGCCAGCACGGCCGCACCGTCGGGCGCACGCAGTACGGTCTGCAGATGGGTGGCGTGCGCCGGAAAATGGCTGGGCAGGCCGCCGAACAGCGGATCCTCGGCGGCGGCCGGGTCCAGCGCCAGTTCGATCGTGCCCGACTCGCGCCCGGCCGGGTTGTAGGCCACTTCGCCGCCGAGCGCATGCGCCAGCAGCTGGTGGCCGTAGCAGATGCCGAACACCGGCATGCCGTCATGGGCAACCTGGCGCAGCCACGCGGCGCTGCGCTCGCTCCACTCGGCGTGGTCGGTGACGTAGGCCGCAGAGCCGG
Source organism: Stenotrophomonas sp. NPDC077659 (assembly GCF_050268705.1). Classification (NCBI taxonomy): domain Bacteria; kingdom Pseudomonadati; phylum Pseudomonadota; class Gammaproteobacteria; order Lysobacterales; family Lysobacteraceae; genus Stenotrophomonas; species Stenotrophomonas sp. NPDC077659. The sequence continues at coordinate 11,500 of NZ_JBNNHG010000020.1, forward strand.
TCACCAGCACGCCGGCGAAGGCGCGGGCGTCGGGCAGCTGGCCACCGTGTTCGACATCCACCACCACCGTCTCGTGTTCTTCCAGCCCGGCGGCCACGCGGATCCAGTGCGGAAAACGGCCATAGCGCCGCAGCGAGGGCACCGGGCGGCCGGTTTCAAGGATCAGGAACGGAGCTGGATTCATCCGGGGGCGGCAGGACTGACAGGACTTCCTCGATTGTAGTCAGCCCCTGCGCCACCTTTTCAAGCCCCGCCTGGCGCAGGGTGCGCAGTCCTTCAGCCTGCGCGGCACGGCCGAAAGCGGCCAGATCCATGTCTGCGCGGATCAGCCTGCGCAGCCGCGAACCCAATGGCAGCAACTCATACAGGCCGATACGGCCGAGGAAACCGGTGCGCCGGCACTCCAGGCAGCCGACCGGCCGACAGGGCGTGGCGGCATCTGGATATGCAGCATGGCTATCAGTCAGCACCGCCCAGTCGGACGGGCCGAGGGTGTGCGGCTGCTTGCAGTGCGGGCACAGGGTGCGCACCAGGCGCTGGGCCAGGATGCCGTTGATGGTGCTGGCCAGCAGGTAGTGCGGCACGCCGATGTCGAGCAGGCGGGTGATGGCCGACGCTGCATCGTTGGTGTGCAGGGTGGAGAGCACCAGGTGGCCGGTCAGCGAGGCCTGCACCGCCATCTGCGCGGTTTCCAGGTCGCGGATCTCGCCGATCATGATGATGTCCGGGTCCTGCCGCAGCAGGGTGCGCACGCCGCTGGCGAAGTCCAGGTCGATGTTGGCCTGCACCTGCATCTGGTTGAACTCCGGCGAGATCATCTCGATCGGGTCTTCCACGGTGCACACGTTCACGTCCGGCGTGGCCAGCCGCTTCAGGGTGGAATACAGGGTGGTGGTCTTGCCCGAACCGGTGGGGCCGGTGACCAGCACGATGCCGTGCGGGCGCTCGACCAGGGCGGTCCAGCCGGCGGCTTCCTGCGGGCTGAAACCGAGCTGGTCGATGCTCTTGAACGCCGCATCCGGGTCGAAGATGCGCATCACGCACTTCTCGCCGAAGGCGGTGGGCATGGTCGACAGGCGCATCTCGACCTCGCGGCCGCCCGGCGAACGGGTCTTGATGCGGCCGTCCTGCGGGCGCCGGCGCTCGGCCAGATCCATGCGGCCGAGCACCTTGATGCGGCTGACCACGGCGGTCATCACCGCCGGCGGCACCTCGAACACCTTGTGCAGCACGCCGTCGATGCGGAAGCGCATGCGCCCCATCTCGCGGCGCGGTTCCAGGTGGATGTCCGAGGCGCGCTGTTCATAGGCGTACTGCAGCAGCCAGTCGACGATGTGGACGATGTGCTGGTCGTCGGCGTTGACGTCGCCGGCGCGGCCCAGCTCGACCAGCTGTTCGAAGCTGGGCAGGGTGGCATTGGCTTCGCCGCGCACATCGCCGCGGGCCCCGCGCACCGAGCGGGTGACCCCGAAGAACTCCATGGTGTAGCGGTGCAGGTCCAGCGGGTTGACCATCGCCAGTTCGATCTGGCGCCGGGTCAGGTGCTGCAGGTCGCGGCGCCATTCCTGCGCCAGCGGCTCGCTGGTAGCCACCAGCACGCGTTCGGCATCCACCGCCAGTGGCAGGAAGCGGTGGCGGCGGGCATAGGCGTGCGAGGCCACGGCGGTGGCCGCGGCGACGTCGACGCGGGTCGGGTCGATGCGCAGGTAGCGGCAGCCGGTGCGCCGGGCCAGCCATTCGGTCAGGCGTTCCAGGCTCAGCTCGCCGCCCTCGCTGGCGGCCAGCTTGAGGTTGGACAGCAGCACCAGTGGATGCACCTCGCTGGCATTGCGCGCGCCCTGTGCGGAAAAGCGCACGCGGTCGCGGTCATGTTCGGCGATGAGGCCATCGGCCAGTGCGGCAGCGGCCACCTGCTCGAACTGCAGGCGCCCTGGCGGCAACGGGGCCGGTGCCCCGGGCGTGCCTGCCGGCAGCCGGTGTTCCATCTGCCTGCTCCTCCCGGGTACGGAATGCCCCGCAGGTCGGCCGTTATACTAGCGCACCCCTCTGCCGGCCAAGAATCGTCCGCATGTCCGCGACCCCGACCGTTCCGATCACCTTCCAGGGCCTGATCCAGACCCTGAACCAGTTCTGGGCCCAGCAGGGCTGCGTGCTCATCCAGCCGCTCGACCTGGAGGTGGGCGCCGGTACGTTCCACCCGGCCACCTTCCTGCGTGCGATCGGCCCGGAAGGCTGGAACGCGGCCTATGTGCAGCCTTCGCGCCGCCCGACCGACGGCCGCTACGGCGAGAACCCGAACCGCCTGCAGCGCTACTACCAGTACCAGGTGGCGATGAAGCCGGCGCCGGACAACATCCAGCAGCTGTACCTGGATTCGCTGAAGGCACTGGGCATCGACCCGCTGGTGCACGATCTGCGCTTCGTCGAGGACAACTGGGAGTCGCCGACCCTGGGCGCCTGGGGCCTGGGCTGGGAAGTCTGGCTCAACAGCATGGAAGTGACGCAGTTCACCTACTTCCAGCAGGCCGGCGGCCTGGAATGCCGCCCGGTGCTGGGCGAGATCACCTACGGTCTCGAGCGCCTGTGCATGTACCTGCAGAACTGCGACAACGTCTACGACCTGGTCTGGACCTACGGCCCGGACGGCCAGCCGGTGACCTACGGCGATGTGTACCACCAGAACGAAGTGGAGCAGAGCACCTACAACTTCGAACACGCCGACGTGGAAGAGATGTTCCACCGCTTCGACGCGTGCGAGCGCGAGGCGCAGAAGCTGGTGGAGGTGAACCTGCCGCTGCCGGCCTACGAACAGGTGATGAAGGCCAGCCACACCTTCAACCTGCTCGATGCGCGCCGCGCGATCAGCGTGACCGAACGCCAGCGCTACATCCTGCGCGTGCGTGCGTTGGCCCAGGCGGTGGCCAAGGCCTACTACGAGCAGCGCGAGAAGCTGGGCTTCCCGGGCGCGAAGAAGGCCTGAGGGCCGCGCTTTCCACCACTTCCGGGCGCCGGTCGCGTTGCGCGCTGCGCCCCCACCACAGGATTGAAACGATGAGCCAACTGTCCCCCCTGCTGATCGAACTGGGCACCGAAGAGCTGCCCGTAAAGGCGCTGCCGGGCCTGGCCCAGGCCTTCTTCGACGGCGTTGTCGACGGCCTGCGCAAGCGCGGCGTCGAACTGGAACTGGGTGATGCCCGCCCGCTGTCGACCCCGCGCCGCCTGGCCGTGCTGCTGCCCGGCGTCGGCCTGGAACAGCCCGAACAGCGCAGCGAAGTGCTGGGCCCGTACCTGAACATCGCGCTGGACGCCGAAGGCCAGCCGACCAAGGCGCTGCAGGGTTTTGCCGCCAAGGCCGGGATCGACTGGACCGCGCTGGAAAAGACCAGTGACAACAAGGGCGAGCGCTTCGTGCACCGTGCGGTGAGCCCGGGCGCGCGCACCGCCGCGCTGCTGCCTGAGATCCTGCGCGAAGCCATCGCCGCGATGCCGATTCCCAAGCCGATGCGCTGGGGTGACCACGACTGGGGCTTCGCCCGCCCGGCGCACTGGCTGGTGCTGCTGCACGGCGCCGACGTGGTCGAGGCCGAGCTGTTCGGCCTGAAGGCCGACCGCATGAGCCGCGGCCACCGCTTCCACCACGACAAGACCGTGTGGCTGAGCCAGCCGCAGGATTACGTGGAATCGCTGCGTGCGGCCAAGGTGCTGGTCGACCCGGCCGAGCGCCGCGAGCGCATCGTGGCCGAGGTCGAGGCCGCTGCTGGCCAGGCCGGTGGCAGCGCCCGCATCACCGAGGACAACCTGGAGCAGGTGGTGAACCTGGTCGAGTGGCCGGCGGCGGTGCTGTGCAGCTTCGAGCGCGCGTTCCTGGCGGTGCCGCAGGAAGCGCTGATCGAGACGATGGAGATCAACCAGAAGTTCTTCCCGGTGCTGGATGACAGCGGCAAGCTGACCGAGAAGTTCATCGGCATCGCCAACATCGAATCGAAGGACGTGGCCGAAGTGGCCAAGGGCTACGAGCGCGTGATCCGCCCGCGCTTTGCCGATGCCAAGTTCTTCTTCGACGAGGACCTGAAGCAGGGCCTGGAATCGATGGGTGATGGCCTGAAGACGGTGACCTACCAGGCCAAGCTGGGCAGCGTGGCCGACAAGGTGGCGCGCGTGTCGGCGCTGGCCGAAGTGATCGCGCCGCAGGTCGGTGCCGACCCGGTGCTGGCCAAGCGTGCCGCGCAGCTGGCCAAGAACGACCTGCAGTCGCGCATGGTCAATGAATTCCCGGAGCTGCAGGGCATCGCCGGCCGCCACTACGCCGTGGCCGGGGGCGAATCGCCGGAGGTGGCGCTGGCCATCGACGAGGCCTACCAGCCGCGCTTCGGTGGCGATGACATCGCGCTGTCGCCGCTGGGCAAGGTGCTGGCCATTGCCGAGCGCGTGGACACCCTGGCCGGTGGTTTCGCCGCAGGCCTGAAGCCGACCGGCAACAAGGACCCGTTTGCCCTGCGCCGCAACGCGCTGGGCCTGGCCCGCACCATCATCGAGAGCGGTTTCGAGCTGGACCTGCGCGCACTGCTGGCCAGTGCCAACGCGGGCCTGGCCGCACGCAGCGTGCAGGCCGACGTGGGCGAGCTGTACGACTTCATCCTCGACCGCCTGAAGGGCTACTACGCCGACAAGGGCGTGCCGGCCACGCACTTCAACGCAGTGGCCGAGCTGAAGCCGGCCTCGCTGTACGACTTCGACCGCCGCCTGGATGCGATCGGCACGTTCGCCGCGCTGCCGGAAGCCGAGGCGCTGGCAGCAGCCAACAAGCGCATCCGCAACATCCTGCGCAAGGCCGAGGGTGATATTCCGGGCCAGATCGATGCGTCGCTGCTGCAGGAAGATGCCGAGCGCGCGCTGGCCGAAGCGGTGACCGCAGCCATCGACGATACCGGCGCCAGCCTGCACCAGAAGGACTACGTGGCCGTGCTGGCGCGCCTGGCCCGCCTGCGCCCGCAGGTCGATGCGTTCTTCGATGGGGTGATGGTGAATGCCGAAGACCCGGCGCTGCGTGGCAACCGCCTGGCGCTGCTGACGATGCTGGGCGAGCGGCTGGGCGCGGTGGCGGCGATCGAGCATCTGTCGAGCTGAGGGGAATGCCCATCCACGCATGGCGTGGATCTACGGGGCGTGGATGAATCGGTAGTGCCGGCCGCTGGCCGGCATTTCCATGGTTGCCGGCCACAGGTCGGCAGAGAGGCGTG
>NZ_JBNNHG010000020.1:16749-35379 GCF_050268705.1 Stenotrophomonas sp. NPDC077659
GGGATCCCCCCCCCCCCGCTTGGGTTGTATCTGGGGGTGGGTCTTCTCTGGTTTGGCCCGCCCGGGGCCGTCAATATCATGGCTGCCCGCCCCGCCCCCGCCACTACCGTTTTTCGTGCGGATAACGCGCACAAAGATGCGTATTTTGACTGCCACTTAACAACCGATCCCCATTCGCGCGCTGCATTTCGCATCGTCACGCGCGGTCGGTATGCTGTGCGGCATGCAGCCAAAGAAATACGCCCTCCCGCTGATGGTCCTGACCCTGGCCACCACGTCCGTGGTCCATGCGCGCGGCACCATCGACAAGGTGGACATCAACGGACTGGACAAGGGCGACGACGCCGCGATCATCGAGAACATCCAGGAATCGCTGTCGCTGTACGACACCATCGGCAAGGAACAAGGCGAGTCGCGGCTGGAATACCTGCTGTCGCAGGCCGAGCGGCAGACCCGCGAGGCGCTGGAACCATTCGGTTACTACAATCCGGTGATCACCGTGGAAGCACCCCGCCAGGACGAGCGCGTGCAGGTGCATATACGGGTGGAGAAGGGCGAGCCGGTGCGGGTGCGCCGCGAGCACATCGACATCACCGGCCCGGCAATGTACGACCAGTACCTGCAGGACGACATCGCTGCGTTCAAACCGCGCAAGGGCCAGCGCTTCGAGCACACGCAGTACGAAGCCAGCAAGATCACCATCACCCGGCGCCTGGCCGAGCGCGGCTATTTCGACGCCGACTACACCCAGCGCCAGGTGCAGATCACCCGCGCGGAAAACGCGGCCGATATCGACCTGACCTGGGACAGCGGCCGCCGCTACAACATGGGCCCGGTGACCTTCGAGCAGGACTACTTTGTCGACAAACTGTTCGACCCGTTGGTGTACTGGGAACAGGGCAGCTATTTCCACGAAGGCAAGCTGGACCGCCTGCGAGAATCGCTGACCAAGCTCGATTACTTCAGCGTGATCGACATCCAGCCGCGGCCGGACCAGGCCGACGAGAACGGCGAGGTGCCGGTGGACGTGAAGCTGACCCGGGCCAAGCGCACCATCTATACCTCGGGCCTGAGCTACGGCAGCGAGAGTGGCGCGGGTGTGCGCGGTGGTATCGAGCGCCGCTACGTGAACAGCCGCGGCCACAAGATGAACACCCAGCTGGACTATGCGCAGAAGCGCAAGAGCCTGACCAGCACCTACCGCGTGCCGGCGTTCAAGTGGCTTGATGGCTGGTACGGCTTCACCGCCAGCGCCTACGACGAACAGACCGATTACATCGACCTGCGCAACTTCAAGCTGATCGCCAGCCGCAGCGGGCAGATCAACGAGCACTGGACCGCCATCGCCTCGATGAACGCCCTGCGCGAGCGCTGGCGCTATGCCTCGGGCACCGAGTTCACCAACGCGGTCTACAACACCTCCACGCTGGTCTACCCGCAGCTGGTGGCCGACTACGTCAACGTCGATGATCCACTGTTCCCGCGCAGCGGCATCAGCGGCACCGCCACCCTGCGCGGCGGCATCGAGGGCGCCGGTTCGGATACCAGCTTCGTGCAGGCCAATGCCGTGCTGCGCTGGTATATCCCGGTGGGGCAGAGCGACCGCCTGATCCTGCGCGGTGAGGGCGGCACCACCTGGACCAGCGATCTGGTGGCGATGCCGCCGAGCCTGCGCTATTTCGCCGGTGGTGACCGCAGCATCCGGGGTTACGCGTTCCGCGAGGTGGGCCCGCGTACGCCGGCGCCGGACAAATACGCGCTCGGTGCGAAGAACCTGGTGGTCGGTTCGGCCGAGTACGAGCATTACTTCAACGGCGGCCCGTGGGGCGCAGCGGTGTTCGTCGACACCGGCAGCGCGTTCGACAACACCATCGACCTGCACACCGGCGTGGGCTTCGGCGTGCGCTGGAAATCGCCGGTGGGCCCGGTGCGCGTGGACATCGCGCATGGCCTGAACAACCCGGATTCGCAGTTCCAGCTGTACCTGAACATCGGAGCGGACCTGTGAGCGCGCAGACCCCGGACACCCGCACCCCGCCGCCGCCGCGCGTGCGTTTCTACCGCCGCCGCCGCTTCTGGGCGTGGTCGGGCGTGGGCGTGCTGGGCCTGGTGCTGCTGGCCCTGCTGGCGGTGTACTGGCTGCTGCAGACCGTAGCCGGCCGCGATGTGCTGCTGGCGCAGGTGGTGGCGCGGCTGCCGGTCGGTGCCAGTTTTACCTGGGACAAGGTGGAGGGCCCCGTCGCCGGCCCGCTGACCCTGTACAACGTCGATTTCCGCTACGACGACATCCATTTCCACGCCGAGCGCGCGCACCTGGAGCCGGACCTGCGCCCGCTGCTGGGCCGCAAGCTGCTGCTGGACAGGCTGGAACTGACCAACGCCACGCTCAACCTGGCCAAGAGCGATGAGCCGTTCACGCTGCCGTCGTGGCCCGACTCGCTGCCGCAGATCGAGATGCCACTGGCCATCCAGGCCGATGCCATCGCCATCGACGGGTTCCGTATCAGCCAGGCCAACGAACCGGTGATCGACATCGCGCGTGTGCGCGGTGGCATCGAGATCGCCAACGGCGAATTCCAGGCGCGGACGCTGGTCGTGGACAGCGACATGGGCAACTTCACCGCCCAGGGCCGCTACATCCCGGCCAAGGACTACGACACCGACGTGACCGTGACTGCCGTGCTGCCGGCACCGCGTGGGCGTACCGCCGCCAGCCTGGGCCTGGTCGCGCGCGGCAATCTGGCGCACATGGAGGTGGGCGTGGCCGGTCGCGCACCGCAGCCGCTGAAGGCAATGCTGGTGTTCGACGGCCGCACCGACCCGACCTGGAATGCCACCGTACGCAGCGACGAGCTGGATCTGGCGCTGCTGTCGCCGGCGCTGGCCACCTCGGGCATCGCGCCGCTGGCGCTGGATTTCACTGCGGCGGGCAAGGGCGGCAACGCCCACCTGCATGGCCGCGTGAAGCAGGGTGAGCAGGAACTGGAACTGGCACCGTCGGTGGTTTCGCTGCAGGACCAGGTGCTGAAAGTCTCGCCGCTGGTGGTGAAGGGCCTGGGCGGCGAAGCACGCCTGCAGGGCACCGCCGATTTCAGCCAGCAGGACCGGCAGACACTGGATTTCTCGGTGGTGGCGCAGAACCTGACCTGGGTGCCGGCGCCGGACCCGAACACCGCCGGCAGCGCGCCGGTACCGGTGACGCTGAAGGAAGCACGCTTCGGCCTGGCCGGCACGCTGCAGGCGTGGGCGGCGATCGGCCGGGCAGACGTGCAGCGCGAGGAACAGAAGGCACAGCTGCGCTTCGATGTACGCGGCAATGACAAGGCGGCGCAGATCCATCAGCTGCAGGCACAGACCCCGGGCGGTGAACTGCAGGTGGAAGGCCAGGTGGCGTGGGCGCCGCAGCTGGACTGGGATGCCAAGGCCACGCTGAAGGATTTCGATCCCGGCTATTTCGCGCCCGGCTGGAACGGTCGCCTGTCCGGCAACTTCGCTTCCAATGGCCAGCAGCTGCCACCGCCGGCCAACGCGCCAGCGGGCACCGCCGGCACGCTGCAGGCCACGGTGGACCTGCCCTCGCTGAAGGGCACGCTGCGCCAGCGCAACGTCGACGCCCAAGGGAAGTTCGCCCTGCAGGGCGAGCAGGGCCAGGGCGAACTGAAGCTGACCGTCGGCAGCAGCCGGGTGACCGCGTCGGGCAAGGTGGGTGACCGCCTCGACATCGATGCGCGCTTTGAGCCGCTGCAGTTGAGCGACCTGCTGCCTGGTGCCGATGGTGGCCTGCGCGGCCAGGTGCAGGTGGGGGGCCCGCGTGATGCGCCGGACATCACCGCCGACCTGGTCGGCAACAACCTCAACTGGGATGGCTACGGCGCCGAAAGCTTGAGCATCAAGGGCCACCTGCCGTGGCGTGGCGACAGCGGTACGCTGGCGGTGCAGGGCCAGCAGGTCAACGTCGGCATGCTGCTGGAGCGGCTGAACGTGGACGCGCAGGGCAGCGTTTCCAACCTGCGCCTGGCCGCACAGACCCACAACGAGATGGGTGCCATCGAGCTGCAGGGCCGCGTGCGCCAGCAGGGTACGCAGTGGCGTGGTGAACTGGCCACGCTGCGCATCGCACCGGTGAAGGGCGATGCGTGGTCGCTGCGTGCACCGGCGGCGTTTGCGATCAATGGCAGCACGTACACGTTGTCCGAGGCCTGCCTGACCACCACCGGAAATGGCGCGCTGTGTGCGCAGGCCAACTGGCCGCGTCAGGGCGTGGTGGTGCGCAGTGATGCGCTGCCGCTGTCACTGGTGCAGCCGTGGCTGCCACCGCAGTCCGGCCGTCGCATCTACCTGCGCGGTGATGTCAGCCTGGATGCGCAGATCCGCCCGCGCGCCAATGCCTGGGAAGGCCACGTGGAAGTGCGCTCGAAGGAAGGCGGCGTGCGCCTGGGCGAGCTGCGCAGCATCGGCACCGACACCACCCGCGGTGAGCTGGTGCGCTACGACCAGTTCTCGCTGAAGCTGGACATGACCCCGGCCAGCATCAAGGGCTACCTGGGCATGGGCTTCCAGGGCAACGGCTTCGTCGATGCGAAGATGCAGACCGGCTGGGAGGCCAGTGCGCCGTTGAATGGCGAGCTCTATCTCAACATGTCGCGGCTGTACTGGCTGGAGCTGTTCTCGCCGGACATCGTGCGCCCCACCGGCCTGATCGAGGGTCACGTGAGCCTGCGCGGCACGCGTGGCCAGCCGTCGCTGGGCGGCGATGCGACGCTGAGCAACTTCAAGGGTGAGTTCCCGGCGCTGGGCCTGACCTTCGACCAGGGCAAGGGCAGCTTTGTCGCCCAGCCCGATGGTTCGGCCAAGATCACCGCCCAGGCCAATTCGGGCCAGGGCACGCTGTATGTCGACGGTGGCCTGTCCTGGTTCGGCGATGCGCAGCCGCTGCAGCTGAAGATCCACGGCGAGAACGTGCTGGTGTCCAACACCAGCGAACTGCGCATCGTCGCCAACCCCAACCTCGATTTCACCCTGGCCAAGGCGGCGATGGAGCTGCGCGGCACTGTCACCGTGCCCGAGGCCGACATCGACCTGGAACGCCTGGACCGTGGCACCTCGGTGTCCGAGGACGTGGTGGTGCTGGACCCGGCCGACCCGGAAGAGTCGCGCACCTCGCCGCTGGACATGGACCTGACCGTGAGCCTGGGCGACAAGGTGAAGATGACCGGCTTTGGCCTGAAGGGCGGGCTGACCGGCAAGATGCAGGTCTGGGCCAAGCCCGGCCGTGAGATGACCGCCAACGGCGGGCTTGAGGTGAGCGGCCGCTACAAGGCCTATGGCCAGGACCTGACCATCACCCGCGGCAACCTCAACTGGAACTACAACGCGGTCTCCGATCCGCGCATCAACATCCGCGCCGAGCGCCGCATCGGCGATGTCACCGCCGGCATCGACGTGACCGGCCGCGCACAGCAGCCGCGTGCGGATGTGTGGTCCGATCCGGCGATGTCGCAGTCCGAAGCGCTGGCCTACCTGGTGCTGGGCCGCAGCCTGACCAATGCCAGCAGCGACCAGACCCAGCAGGTCAACGCGGCTTCGGCGGCGCTGTCGGCCGGCAGCGGGCTGCTGGCCTCGCAGCTGGGTGCCAAGCTGGGCCTGGACGATGCCGGCGTGAGCCAGTCGCGCGCGCTGGGCGGTTCGGTGATCGGGTTTGGCAAGTACATCTCGCCCAAGCTGTACGTCGGCTACGGCGTATCGATGGTCGGCGCCGGTTCGGTGCTGACCCTGAAGTACCTGCTGCGCCGCGGCTTCGACGTGGAAGTGGAATCGAGCACGGTGGAAAACCGTGGTTCGCTGAACTGGCGTCGCGAGAAATGATCTGGTCGGGGTCAGAGCCCTTTGCGGTGCAAAGGGATCCGACCCCCGGCGGGAAGTAGAGCCACGCCATGCGTGGCTGCGCCGGGGCATCAGATCGGGGTCGGAGCCCTTTCGTTGAAAGGGATCCGACCCCTCAGCGGTTGAACCAGCGCAGCTCGCCGCGGTGGACGTACAGGTCCTTTGCCCAGTAGACCAGGGCCATGACCAGCGCAGGCACGATCAGCACGATGGCGATCATCATGCCGGCACCCCAGGCCTTCTGCCCGGCTGGCGCACAGCGCTGCACGAAGCGCTGGCCAGCCATGCTCAGCACCCCCGCGCTGGCCATGGGCAGCACGAGCAGCGCGGTGAATGGATCCCCGGTGGTATTCAACAGCGTGAGATGGAAGGCACCCATCACCGCAGCAACCGCCAGTGGAACCGTCAGGATGCGCAATCCCGGCAGGAAGGCGGGAACGTGCTCCGGCAGTGATTGCCAGCGAATGAGCGCACGTATCGATCGGGTTGCCAGCCACAGGCCAGGGGCCAGCAGCACGGCAGCCGCGATCATCAGCGCCGCGCGCTGGCCGCCCTCCAGCGCGCCATCTTCCGAGGCCGGCAGCGGCCAGCTGGCGACTACGGCCCAGGTACAGAGCAGCCCGAGGACCAGCGCGACCAGCAGGGCCCGCAGGCCACCGGCCTGCCAATGGATGGCATCGCCCTCGCGGCCGAAGCGCGACCAGAACGCCACCTGGCCTGCATCCAGACCCGGTGGCAGGCGCAGGTCGTGCCAGTAGCCCAGCGCTGCCAGCAGGCTGATCGCCTGGTGCGCGCGCGACGGCTGCAGCGTACTCAGCAGGTTGCGCCAGGCCGGGCGGTGCTCGCGCAGGCTGGGAAGCACATCGCTGCCGGGCACCAACAGCGTCTCGCTGATCTCCGAGTACCGCCTCGCCAGTGCCGGCGCACCGGCAGGTGACAGCAGCCAGTGTTGTTCGCAGCGGCGCGCCACGGCATCCAGCCAGTGCAGGTCCATGCCCTGCACGGGGTCATCCCAGCCGAAGCATTCGGCGAGTGCATCGAAGGTGATGCGTGGCAGGGCCGGTTCGTGCGTCACCAGCCGCTGCAGCAGGGCGTGGCCGATGTGATGCTTGCCGCGCAGTGACCACAGCTCCGGTTGCTGCTGCAGGGCCTGCTGCAGCAGTGCCGTATCGCGGCGGCCGGCCACGGCCAGCAGCTGCGCGGCGATGGCATCGTGGTCCACGTCGTCCGTCGGTGCCGGTGGCGCGTCGTCGGCCGCTGGCCGCGTTGCATCCCCGCCCAGCTGCGCCAGTGCGGCCTGGTAGGCAGCGTGCAGCTGCTGGAATGCCACCGGATCATCTTCGGGCCGCGTCAGCCGCAGCTGCGTTGCATAGGCGCGCTTGATGGTGCGTTCGTCGGCATCGGCATCCAGGCCGAGGCGCTGCATCCAGTCACTCACCCGCGCCGGCCCAGCACATTGCGCCAGACGTCCCAGCCCCAGAACACCAAGGCGGCCACCAGCGCCAGTTCGGCATGCAGCATGCCCAGCATCAGCAGCTTCACGAAGGGCAGCATGGCCAGCAGCATCCACCCGTTGAAGTGGATTTCCAGCTGGCTGCGTCGCCACCAGCGCCAGACCGCCAGGCCCAGCACCGGCCACGCAAGCAGGGTGCCCGCCGAACGCAGGTTCCACCCGTGCATCATCATCGCCGACACGGCCACCAGCAGCGGCACCGGCAGCAGTGCCACCCGCGGTGATCGGGACAGGTGCTCGTCCTGCACCTGCCAGTGCAGGAACGTCTGCACGATGGGGGCGACCGCGCCCAGCAGCGTCAGCCCCAGCCCGGCGTACAACGCTACCCGTGCGTAGGTGGCGATCGGATGGATGCCGGCAGCGCTGTCATCCGTGGCAAGCCGGCCCAGCACGCCCACCGCCAGCACCAGCAGCGCGGCGATGACCGCGCACGCGACGCCGCGCAGCAGGCCCTGCAGGAGCCGCTCGCGGTTCAAGCGGTGCACCGCGCCGATCTCGCGCCAGAACGCGACCTGCCGCACCTGCAGCGGTGCCGGAACCTGATCGGCGTCATCGATGCCCAGTGCGTCCAGGGTCTGGTTGAGGTCGCGCCCGCGCCGGGGTGACACGGAGGTGAGCAGTGCCTGCCAGTGATTCCACGGACGCGACAGCCAGGCCATGTGCGCGCGGGCCGTTGCCGGCGGGTTGGGCAGGTCGCAGCGCTGCAGCAGCTCGGCCAGGCGGTGGTGGTTGCCTGGCTGCACGATCCAGCGACGGTGCATCTGCATGCGCTGCGCATCCAGTGCATAAGGGTCCACGCTGCTGCCGATCTCGTCCCAGCCGAACACTTCGGCCAGCAGATCAACGTTGTCAGGCTGCATCGGCTCGGCACTGCAGAACAACGCTTCCAGCAGGGCATCGCCGATCCGCGGCTTCCACTGCAGCGACCACAGTTCCGGCTGTTGTGCCAGCCACGCCTGCAGCGCTTCCGGCTGCTGCTGTACGGCTTCGGCGAGGATGCGGTCAGCAATGGCTTCCACGTCCATGCCAGCAGTAGATTGCACGGGTTCGACCGCCGACGCTGAGGATTGCAGCGGCGCGTCCGGTTCGCCGCCGGGCCACGCTGCGTCCTGCGGGTCGCGATCCTTCGCCCATGCCAGCGCGGCCTGGTAGGCCTCATGCAGCTGCTGGAACGCGACCGGGTCATCGTCGGGGCGAGTGACCCGCAGGCGCTGCGCGTAGGCGCGCTTGATCGCACGTTCGTCGGCGTCCTGGTCCAGCTCCAGCAGCTCCAGGCCCCAACTCATGCATCGCGCTCCAGCATGTCCAGCGCCTGCGACAGTTCGCGGCGCTGCTGCTCGATGTGGTGCACGTCCTGGCCGTCCAGTGCGTGGCGGAACTTCATCAGCCAGCCCTGCAGCGTGTCGCGGTGGTGGATGAATTCCTCGTACAGGCGCTCGGCGCGGGCCACTACGGCCAGGTTCTGCTGGGTATCGCGCGGGTGGATCTTCAGGTCCTGCAGGGCGGCCAGGCGCTGCTTGATCTCCTCGGCCGACAGCAGGCCCGGGTTCTGTTCCAGGATCAGTTCATGGCGCAGGCCGCTGGCATCCTCGGTGACTTCCACCTGCAGCAGGCCATTGATGTCGTAGGTGAAGCGGGTGGTGATGCCGCGCTCTTCCAACGGACCGCGATGGGTCAGCGGCACGCGCAGCTCCCCCAGCTTGATGTTGCGGTCCACGGTCGGGCTCTCGCCCTGGTAGATGTCGATCAGGACCTCGCGCTGGCTCTCCAGGATGGGAAAGAAGCGGTCTTCGCGACTGACCGGCACCACGCTGTTGCGCTGGATGATGGGATGGAAGTAGCCACCGCGCGACTGCCCATCGGCGGTGCGGCGCGATACCTGGGTACCCAGCGTGTAGGGGCAGACGTCGGTCAGCACCACTTCGCGCAGGGCCTCGTCGCGTGCCTTCAGGCCGGCGGCGACGGTGGCGCCCAGGGCGATGGCGTGGTCCGGATGGACATGGCGCAGCGGCAGCCGGCCGAACATGCGGGTGACCAGGCGGCTGACCATCGGCATGCGTACTGCACCGCCCACCAGCACGATGTCGTCCAGCGCGTCCGGCTGCAGGCGCGCATCACGGATGGCGCGCTCGATCGGGCCGCGCATGCGCTGCAGCAGGGGTTCGCACAGCTGGGCAAAACCGGCTTCGTCCAGTTCCCAGCGCAGCTGGCGCTCGCCCAGGGCCAGCTCCAGCGTGTGGTTGCCGCTGTGGCCCAGCTCGCGCTTGAAGCGTTCCAGATGGCGCAGCAGCTGCGCCTTCTCGCTGTCGGCCAGCGTGGCCAGGTCCAGCCGCTGGTCGGCCAGCAGGGCATCGAGCAGCACGCGCGAGAAATCCTCGCCGCCCAGGAAGTTGTCACCGGCACTGGCATGCACTTCGACCACGCCGTCGAACAGTTCCAGGATCGATACATCGAAGGTGCCGCCGCCCAGGTCCAGCACCAGCACCCGGCCTTCGCCCTCGCGCTGCTGCAGGCCATAGGCCAGCGCCGCTGCAGTGGGTTCGTTGATCAGGCGTTCGACACGGACACCGGCCAGTTCGCCGGCCGTGCGCGTGGCCTTGCGCTGCGCATCGGAGAAGTACGCCGGTACGCTGATCACCGCCTCTTCCACCTTCTGCCCCAGCGCGGCCTCGGCATCGGCCAGCAACGAGCGCAGCACCAGCGCCGACAGCTCCTCGGGGCGGAAGCTGCGGTTTCCCAGGCGGGTCTGCCGGTCGGTGCCCATCCAGCGCTTGAAGTTGGCCACGCTGTGGGCCGGATGGCTGACCAGGCGGTCGCGGGCCGGCTGCCCGACCAGCACCGCGCCATCGGCCAGGCTGACCACCGAGGGCGTCAGCAGCTCGCCATGTGCGTTGGGGAACAGCCGACCGCCGCCTGCCTCGTAGATGCCCACCAGCGAATGGGTGGTGCCCAGGTCGATACCGACGATCATGCTGCTTCCCTGACTGCATGTGATGGAACGCCGATTGTAGGGCGTGAACGTGGCCGATGAACGCGCCACCCCCAACCATCGGCCGTTGCCCCGCCCGCCCCCAGCGGCTATGGTCCCGGGCTGTTCTGTACTGCCGGAAACGCCGATGTCTGCCCGCAAAACTCTTCCTGCCGCCCTGGCCCTGGGCCTGACCCTCGCCGCAGGCGCCCACGCCGATGAAGGCATGTGGATGCCGACCCAGCTGCCGGAGCTGGCCAAGCCGCTGAAGGCGGCCGGTTTCAAGGGCAACCCGGCCGAGCTGGCCAACGTCACCGCACCGCCGCTGAGCGCGGTCGTGCGTGCCGGCGGTGGCACGGCCTCGTTCGTTTCCGCCGATGGCCTGCTGCTGACCAACCACCACGTGGCGATGGGCGTGATCCAGTACAACAGCTCGCCCGAGCACAACCTCATCAACGATGGCTTCATCGCCCAGGGCCGCGCCGACGAGCGCCCGGCCAACCCGGATTTCCGCGTGCTGGTCACCGTCGGCTTCGACAAGGTGACCGACCAGGTGCTGGCCCAGGCCAAGGGCAAGACCGGCCGTGCCTACTTTGATGCCGTCGATGCGGCCAGCAAGCAGATCGTGGCCGAGTGCGAGAAGGACGGCAGCGTGCGCTGTTCGGTGGCCAACATGTACTACGGCACCGATTTCTACCGCATCGCCCAACTGGAACTGAGCGACGTGCGCCTGGTCTACGCGCCGCCGCGCGCGATCGGCAACTACGGCGATGAGATCGACAACTTCATGTGGCCGCGCCACACCGGCGATTTCACCCTCCTTCGCGCCTACGTCGGCAAGGATGGCAAGCCGGCCGCCTACAGCAAGGACAACGTGCCCTACCAGGCGCCGGCGCACCTGCAGATGTCGGTGCAAGGCCCGAAGGAAGGCGATTACGCGATGCTGGCCGGCTACCCGGGCATCACCTACCGCCACCGCACCGCGGCCGAATTCGCCGGCCAGATCGACACCGTGCTGCCGCGCCGCGTATCGGTGTTCCAGCAGATGATCGACACCATCGAAGCGGCCAGCGCCAATGATGCGCAGGCACGCACCCGCTACGCCTCGCAGCTGCAGTCGCTGAAGAACAACCGCAAGCGCGCTGCCGGTGAACTGGAAGGCCTGCTGCGCAGCGATGCCAAGGCCCAGCGTGCGGCCGACGAAAGCGCCATGCTGGCCGCCACCGACCGCCGCTACCAGGCCGACATCAAGGCGCTGCTGGCCAACCTGTCGCAGGGTGCGGCCGTGGGCGAGCGTGACCTGCTGCTGGACCAGATGGCCCTGCAGACCCAGCTGCTGCGTTCGGCGCTGCTGCTGGAACGCCTGCGCATCGAATCGGCCAAGCCGGACGCGCAGCGCGAGACGGGCTACCAGCAGCGCGACCAGGCGATGATCGAGGGCGTGCTGAAGCAGGTACAGCGCCGCTACGCGCCGGACGTGGAGAAGGCCCTGCTGACGAGCCTGCTGACCCGATACCAGCAGCTGCCGGACGCGCAGCGCGTGGCCGAGTTCGATGCCGCCTTCGGGCGCACCCCCGCGCAGCTGGCCAAGGCGCTGGACAGCCTGTACGCCGGCACCCAGCTGGGTGACGAGGCACAGCGCCTGTCCCGCTTCGCCGCCGCCCGCGAAGGCAAGGCCCTGGCGGCCGATCCGCTGATCGCCGTGGCCGGCCCGCTGGTGGCTGCGCAGCTGCGCATCGAGAACGAGAGCAAGACCCGCGAAGGCGAGCAGCTGCGCCTGCGCCCGGCCTACATGCAGGCGCTGTTTGCCTGGCGTGCCAAGCAGGGCCGCGCGGTCTACCCCGATGCCAACCGCACCCTGCGCATCAGCTACGGCAAGGTGGAAGCACTGCACCCGCGTGACGGCGTGACCTACGCGCCGGTGACCACGGTGGCCGGCATCGTCGAGAAGAACACCAACGCCTACCCGTTCGATGCACCCAAGCCGCTGCTGGCAGCGATTGCCAAGGGCGATTTCGGCAGCACCGCCGACCCGGTGCTGAAGACCCAGACGGTCAACTTCCTGACCAACCTGGACACCACCGGCGGCAATTCCGGCTCGCCGGTGCTCAATGCCAAGGGCGAACTGATCGGCCTGAACTTCGACAGCAACTGGGAATCGGTCAGCGCCAGCTGGTGGTTCGACCCGCGCTTCAAGCGTGCCGTGCACGTGGACATGCGCTACCTGCGCTGGCTGCTGGCCAAGGTCTACCCGGCGCCGGAGCTGCTGAAGGAAATGGGCGTGCCGGCGGAATAACGCCGGTTGCTGGTGGGTGCCCATTGATTCCCGGTAGGTGCCCACCGTTGGTGGGCACGGACACCCCTGTCACGACCAACGGTCGTGACCTACCAGAATGCCCAACGGTCGTGATCTACTGGCCCCTGTCCTGACGGAAACGCGCGCGTGGTCTCCAGCTGGATCCTGCTGCTGGTCTCGGTTGCCTATGCCGCGCTGCTGTTCGGCGTGGCCTGGTGGGGCGACCGTCGGCCGATGTACCCCGACCGGCCCTGGTTGCGGCCGGTCGTCTACAGCCTCGCCCTGGCGGTGTACTGCTCGTCGTGGACCTTCTACGGTGCGGTCGGTACCGCGGTGCGCCATGGCATCGGCTACCTGCCGATCTACATCGGCCCACTGCTGATGCTGCTGTTCGGCTGGCGCATCATCGAGCGCCTGGCGCTGGTGGCGCGCAGCCAGAACGTGGTGTCCATCGCCGACTTCATCTCCTCGCGCTTCGGCCGCTCGCGGCGGCTGGCCGCGCTGGTGGCGATCATCGCCCTGATCGGCATCGTTCCGTACCTGGCCCTGCAGTACAAAGCGGTGGCGATGAGCCTGCAGGTGCTGACCGGCAACACCGGCCCCACCGGCTTCTTCACCGACCCGGCGCTGTATGTGGCGCTGCTGATGGCCCTGTTTGCGACCCTTTTTGGCACCCGCCAGGTGGATGCCACCGAGCACCATCACGGCATGATGCTGGCCATCGCCTTCGAATCGGTCATCAAGCTGCTGGCGATGCTGGCGGTGGGTGTGTTTGCCTACCTGTGGCTGAGCAACCGCACCGATGCGGTGGTGCAGTCGGTGCATACCCTGTTCACCGGCCTGCCGCCGGTGGGTTTCATCTCGCAGACGCTGCTCAGTTTCCTGGCCATCATCTGCCTGCCGCGGCAGTTTCATGTGGCGGTGGTCGAGTGCGGCGACGTGCGCGATGTGCGCCGCGCGCGCTGGATGTTCGGCGGCTACCTGGTGCTGATCTCGGCGATGGTGCTGCCGATCGCCACCGCGGGCGTCACCCTGTTCGGTACCGGCGGCAGTGTTGCCGACGATGCGATGGTGCTGGCCCTGCCGCTGGCCGAAGGCCGCAACGCGCTGGCGCTGATCGCCTACGTGGGCGGGTTCTCGGCGGCGACCGGCATGGTCATCGTGGCCTCCATCGCGCTGGCCACCATGGTCAGCAACGACCTGGTGATGCCGGTGCTGCTGCGCCGCAGCGGCGACCACCAGGAAGCCGCCGACATGGCCTCGCGCGTGTTGTGGATCCGCCGTATGGCGATCCTGCTATTGGCGCTGATGGCCTACAGCTACTACCGCAGCAGCAGCAATGACAGCACCCTGGCCTCGTATGGCCTGATGGCCTTCGCGGCCGTGGCGCAGTTCGCGCCGGGCCTGATCGGCGGACTTTACTGGCGCGGTGCCAGCCGCCTGGGCGTCGAGGCCGGCATGGTGCTGGGTTTTGCCACCTGGATGTACACCCTGCTGCTGCCGGCAATGACCATGGCCGGCTGGGTCGACGCGACCTGGGTGCAGCATGGACCGTTCGGCGTGGCGTGGCTGCGCCCGCAGCAGCTGTTCGGCATGACCGGCTGGGACCCGCTCACCCACGGCACGTTCTGGTCGTTGCTGGTGAACGCGGCCACGATGATGCTGGTGTCCGCGCGCTGGCGTCCCGGCGTGGACGAGCGCCTGCGTGCCGCGCCCTTCCTCGATCCCTATGCCGAGCGGCCTTCGGTGGCCGGCGGCTGGCCGGGCCATGTGCACGTGGGCGATCTGCTGGCGCTGGCCTCGCGCGTGGTCGGCGAGCGCCATGCGCGACGTTCCTTCTACGAACAGGCGCAGTCGCTGGACCGCGAACTGCAGTCGTCGGCACCGGCGGACCGCCCATGGGTGCAGTTCACCGAGCGCCTGCTGGCCGCCTCGATCGGTGCCGCCTCTGCGCGCCTGCTGCTGACCAGCCTGCTGCGCGGCTCGGGCATGGACCTGGGCGAGGTGGTGGCGGTGCTGGACGAAGCAGGGCAGGAGCTGCGCTTCAACCGCGAGATCCTGTCCACCACGCTGGAAAACATCAGCGCGGGGGTCAGCGTGGTCGACCCGGACATGCGCCTGACCGCGTGGAACCGCCGCTACCAGGACATGTTCGGCTACCCCGACGGCATGCTGTACGTGGGCCGGCCGGTGGCCGATCTGATCCGTTACAACGCCGAACGCGGTGAACTGGGCGAGGGTGATATCGAAGTGCAGATCAACCGCCGCATCGGCTACATGCGCGCCGGTTCACCGCACGTGTTCGAGCGCACCCGCAGCGACGGCAAGGTGATCGAGATGCGCGGCCAGGCACTGCCTGGCGGCGGCTACGTGACCAGCTATAACGACATCACCGACTACAAGCATGCGGAAAAGGCGCTGCTGGAAGCCAATGAAACACTGGAACAGCGCGTGGCCGAGCGTTCGCATGAGGCGGAAGTCGCGCAGCAGTCCAAGACCCGCTTCCTGGCGGCGATCAGCCACGACGTGCTGCAGCCGCTGAACGCCGCGCGCCTGTTCGCCTCGGCACTGCGTGACAGCGACCATGTGAGCGACGAGCAGAAGCATCTGGCCGAACGCGTGGATGCCTCGCTGCGTGCGGCCGAAGAGCTGCTGGACGGCCTGCTGGACGTGTCCCGGCTGGATGCCGGCGGCCTGCACCCGGTGATCGGCGAGTTCGACGTGAGTGCGCTGATGCGCGAACTGGCTGCGCAGTACACGCCGGTGGCGGCCGGCCGTGGGTTGCGCCTGGACCTGTTCGCGCGTACCACCTGGGTGCGCAGTGACCGCCGCCTGCTGCGCCGCGTGCTGCAGAACTTCCTGGCCAATGCGCTGCGCTACACGCGCCAGGGCCGCATCGTGCTGGCCGTGCGCCAGCGCGGCGACGAAGTGGAACTGCAGGTGTGGGACACCGGCCCGGGCATTCCCGAGCACCACATGCGGCAGATCTTCGATGAGTTCCATCGCTACCAGCAGCCCTTCGACTGGGGCGAGCAGGGGCTGGGCCTGGGCCTGTCGATCTGCCAGCGCATCTCGCGCCTGCTCGATCACCGCCTCAATGCCCGCAGCCGGGTTGGCAGCGGGTCGATGTTCTCGATCATCCTGCCGCGCGTTGCGCCGCTGCCCGGCTACAGCGAGCCCCTGCTGCCCGCCCAGGCCGCCGCGCCACCGGTGCACAGTGATTCGCTGGCTGGCCTGCGCGTGCTGTGCGTGGACAACGACGAGGAGATCCTGGACGGCATGCGCGCGCTGCTGGGCCGTTGGCAGGTGCAGGTGATCACTGCATCGACCGTCGACCAGGCGCTGGAAAAGGTGGCCGAGCAGCCACAGGTGATGCTGGTGGATTACCACCTGCACGACCGCATGGATGGCCTGGATGCGCTGGTGGCGCTGCGCGAAGCCGCCGGTTACCCGTTGCCCGGTGCGCTGCTGACCGCTGACGGCCGCGATGAACTGAAGCGGATGGCACGTGAACGCGGCTACCGCGTGCTGACCAAGCCGATCAAGCCGGCCTCGCTGCGCGCCTTCCTGGGCGCGCTGCGGGATGCGGGAAGCAGCTGATCGCGGGTGCAGGCCGCTGCGGGGGCAGGCACTTTTCAGAATTGTTGAATGGTCAATGCCGGTGACAGACGCCGATAGTGGCAGGTCCCGTCCGATGGAGAACGTTCCATGCCGCCTGTGCCCCCGACCGATCCGGCGGCAGCGCTACCCCCGGCATCTGCCCATGCATGGCGTCCGCCCGCTCCGGCTCCCGCGCCGCGTGCGTTCGCCGCGTCCCTGCGGAGCGTGTTGAACTGCCGCCTGCAGGACCCTGCTGCACTGCCGCTGGCATTGACGGTGGGGGCTGCTACCGGCGCGCTGGTGGCGGCACTGGCCAGTGTGTTCACGCCCACTGCAAGCCTGCTTGACGGCAGCGCCTTCGGCATGGGCCTGGCCGCCTTTGCGGTGGGCGGCCGGGTGGACAACGAGCAGTTGACCCGGGAACACCGCGAACGCTGGGATTACCTCAACCAGCACCCGGAGATGCGCCGGGTCATCCAGCAACGGGGCCTCACGTTCGATGATGTGGTGGCGGTGGGCGTGCAGCACGCGATCGTGACGCGCCGGGTCGCCGAGGCCATGGACGCGCTGCAGACCGTGTGCCGAGCGCATGGGCTGCTATTGAGTACGCAGATGGAGCGTGCGCTGGGCGTGTTCTACATCACCCATTGTGCGGATTCGGCGTTGCTGCTGATCGCAGGCCTGCAGCATCAGGGCATCTATCTGGCGGCCGTGGACGATGCCATCAAGCCCGAGGTCGACGCGCTGCTGGCCGCCGGACGCCTGCCGGGCCCGGTACTGCGCAACAGTGGCGCGGCCTTCATGCGGCTGGACGAAGTCAACCGCCTGCTGCAGGATGGCGCGGACTTCGATGTGCGCTGCCTGGACCGCGAGTGGCGGGTGGAAGTCCGATCGTCACCGCAGCGTGCGGACGAGGCGGCGGCGGAAGTTCTCCACGCGGCTGCAGCCGATACCGGGCCGACGCCCGCAGGCACGTTCGAAACCGGCGAGGTGGTGCAGGTGCGCCGCCGCCATCAAGCGACCGCGCGACCGGCGCGCGAGGGGGCGCCGTTGCCCACGCCCGCGGCACCTGCTGCCCCGTCCGGAGTGACCGTGCGGTGGGGAACGACGTTGCTGGAGCAACTGGCTGGCATGGCCCGCAACGGCGTAACCCACCGCGATCTGCGCAAGATCAGCGAGGACCTCGCCCATGGACGCGTGAATGGGCATCCGGTCATCGTCAACGGACATCGCTACACCGCCAGCGACATCAACATCGAGGGCGCGTCCGGGCGAGGCCGCTGGCGCCTGCTGCATCGTCGCGATGGCGCGGGGCACGAACTGGTGGGCATCGTCGACTATCACGGCCAGCGCTCGCAGTGGTGGACCGGCTGAGCGGCGGGATTCAGGGTAGCGCCAGGATACGGAAACTGATGTAGAGCCGAGCCTGCGCTCGGCTCACGCGCGCTGCGCGCCCGCCTTTCCCGCCGATATAGCATTCGCTATACAAACCAGCCCGGCCTGCGCGTTTACCCGGAAATGCACCACGCGCAGATCACGATGCTAAGCTTCGCGTCCCCTTGGGGAGTAGCCGGATTCCTGCGCAGGAATCGTCCACGTCAACATACTCGGCCAGTGCGCCGTGGCGTGGACAACCATGATGGTTGGCGAGACCAGCGGCCCGCGCGCGCAACGTCAGGTTGGGCGCGAGCGCGAGCCGTGCGTCCGTCCTTGCCCGACCTCCAGCAGCCGCCAATGTCTCCTGTTTCAATCCTCCTGATCGGCTTCGCCATGTCCACCGATGCCTTCGCTGCTGCGATCGGCAAGGGTGCGGCCATGCGCAAGCCGGTGTTCCGCGATGCACTTCGCGCTGGCATCATCTTCGGTGTCATCGAGGCGATCACGCCCATCATCGGCTGGCTGCTCGGCCGCGCCGCTCTGCAGTACGTGGAAGCCTTCGACCACTGGATCGCCTTCGGCCTGCTGGCCGCGCTCGGCCTCCACATGATCTACAACGGCGTGCGCCCGGACAGCGGCGAAGAAGACGATCCCTCGCAGCACCACGGCTTCTGGAAGCTGGCATTGACCGGTTTCGCCACCAGCATCGACGCAATGGCCGTGGGCATCGGCCTGGCCTTCATGGACGTGCATATTGGTGTGATGGCTGCGGTCATCGGCCTGTGTACGCTGACCATGGTCACTGCTGGCATCATGCTCGGACGTGTGCTGGGCAGCATGGTCGGCAAGCGTGCCGAGATCATTGGCGGCGTGATTCTGGTGATCATTGGTTCGACGATCCTGTACGAACACCTGCACGGCGTGGCGTAAGACGTAGCTGTAGAGCCGAGCCTGCGCTCGGCTCACGCGCGTAGCGCGGGCCTCGGGCGAAAT
>NZ_JBNNHG010000020.1:35477-41379 GCF_050268705.1 Stenotrophomonas sp. NPDC077659
GCGTAGGCTCGGCTCTACAAAAGCAGGTGCCGCGAAGTCCTGTAGAGCCGAGCCTGTGCTCGGCTTGCGCGCGTAGCGCGGGTTTCACGCAAAAAGCAGCCGAGCATGGGCTCGGCGCTACAGCGGGACATTGGCTGACAGGCCGAGCGGTGGTGCACTGATGGAGACGCTGTGAGCCGCAGCATAGTCTTCGGTCATGTCCAGCCCCGCACTCCATATTGGCCGGTGGTCGCAGACCGGCAATGTCTATGCGATCACGACTGTGACACATGCGCGTCGGGGCTGGTTCCACGATGGAGCCAACGCCGATCTGCTGGTCGAGGCACTACGCACGGTCGAGCGTACAGGTCGGACATGCTCACTGGCCTGGGTGATCATGCCGGACCATCTGCACTGGTTGATCGAGCTGCGCCACGGAACACTCGCTGGATGCATGCAGATTCTCAAGTCCAGGAGTGGACGGGCCATCGCCAGGCGCGTTGATGCCAACGCGCCGATCTGGCAGCCGGGGTACTACGACCACGCCCTGCGCAGCGATGAATGTCTGCGCGCGCAGGCGATGTACATTGCAGGCAATCCGGTTCGTGCGGGGTTGGCTACGTATCTGGGCGAGTACCCGCATGCCTGGAGCAGGTGGCCTCTGCAGGAGTAGCTCGGTTCTCAGGCGAATCGCAGCCGAGCATGGGCTCGGCTCTACAACAGCACGTGCCGCGTAATCCTGTAGAGCCGAGCCTGAGCTCGGCTCATGCGCGCAGCGCGGTCTTTGGCAAAATGCAGCCGAGCATGGGCTCGGCTCTACAACGGCGGGTGCCGCAGCGTCCTGCGTTCAGTCTTCTTCCGGCGGCAATACGATGGCGTCGTCGTCGATGGCCAGTTTGCCGGCCATCAATACGGCCTGGGTGCGGTTGGTCACGCCCAGCTTGCGCAGGATGGCGGTGACATGCGCTTTGATCGTCGCTTCGGAAACGTTGAGATCGTAGGCGATCTGCTTGTTCAA
This sequence comes from Stenotrophomonas sp. NPDC077659, assembly GCF_050268705.1. Taxonomy (NCBI): domain Bacteria; kingdom Pseudomonadati; phylum Pseudomonadota; class Gammaproteobacteria; order Lysobacterales; family Lysobacteraceae; genus Stenotrophomonas; species Stenotrophomonas sp. NPDC077659. The sequence continues at coordinate 36,475 of NZ_JBNNHG010000020.1, forward strand.
ACGGCCCGCGCCGAGCATCTGCAGCACGCGGAACTGCTGTGGGGTCAGTTCGCGCAGGCGCTGGCCGACCTCGCGTTCTTCGCGTTCGGTCGGCGGCACGTTATGTGCTTCCGGCGGTGCCCAGGTTTCGCCGTCGAGGATCGTGCCAAGCGCGTGGCCGATGGTGTCCGAGTCGGCCGACTTCGGAATGAAGCCCAGCGCGCCATGGTCGAGCGCGCGGCGCATCACGGTCGCTTCTTCGCGTGCGGATACCACCACCACCGGCAGGTGCGGGTGCAGCGAGCGCATGTGCACCAGCGCGTTGAATCCCTGCGCGCCGGGCATGTTGAGGTCCATCAGGACCAGGTCGGCGTCGTTGTGCTGGTCGGCCAGCGCATACAGCGCTTCCACGCTGTCGGCCTCGAACAGCTGCACGCCGGGGATGACCCGCTGCACGGCGCCGCGCAGGGCTTCGCGGAACAGCGGGTGGTCATCGGCAATCAGGAGGGTGGTCATGGGTCGGGGGGAACCGTGGGGGAAAGCAGATGGGGTCGGAGCCCTTTCCTTGCGGAAAGGGCTCCGACCCCGGGTCGTACGTCAGCGCACCTTGCGCTCGTCCACCAGCGACGCCACCACCGACGGATCGGCCAGGGTCGAGGTGTCGCCGAGCTGGTCCGGCGCGTTCTCGGCGATCTTGCGCAGGATGCGGCGCATGATCTTGCCCGAGCGGGTCTTGGGCAGGCCTGGCGCCCACTGCAGGTGGTCGGGCGTGGCGATGGGGCCGATTTCCTTGCGCACCCACGCCACCAGTTCCCTGTGCAGTTCGTCGCTGGGGGCTTCGTCGGCCACCAGGGTCACATAGGCGTAGATGCCCTGGCCCTTGACGTCGTGCGGGAAGCCGACCACGGCCGCCTCGGCCACCTTCGGGTGCGAGACCAGCGCGCTCTCCACTTCGGCGGTGCCGATGCGGTGGCCGGACACGTTGATGACATCGTCCACGCGACCGGTGATCCAGTAGTAGCCGTCCTCATCGCGGCGGCAACCATCACCGGTGAAGTAGCTGCCGGGGTAGGTGCGGAAGTAAGTGTCTATGAAACGCTGGTGGTCGCCGTACACCGTGCGCATCTGGCCCGGCCAGGAATCACGGATGATCAGGTTGCCCTCAGTCGGGCCCTCCTGGATCTCGCCATCGGCATTGACCAGCGCCGGCTGCACGCCGAAGAAGGGCAGGGTGGCCGAACCCGGCTTGAGATCCATCGCGCCGGCCAGCGGCGAGATGAGGATGCCGCCGGTCTCGGTCTGCCACCAGGTATCGACGATCGGGCACCGACTGTCGCCCACCACCTCGTAGTACCAGCGCCAGGCTTCCGGGTTGATCGGCTCGCCGACGCTGCCCAGCAGGCGCAGCGAAGCGCGCGAGGTCTTCTTCACCGGTTCCTCGCCCTCGCGCATCAGGGCGCGGATGGCGGTGGGAGCGGTGTAGAAGATCGACACCTTGTGCTTGTCGATGACGTTCCAGAAGCGCGAAGTGTCCGGGTAGTTGGGCACGCCCTCGAACATCAGCGAGGTGGCACCGTTGGCCAGCGGGCCGTACACGATGTAGCTGTGGCCGGTGACCCAGCCGACGTCGGCGGTGCACCAGTAGATGTCATCCTCACGCAGGTCGAACACCGCTTCATGGGTGTAGGCCGCGTACAGCAGGTAGCCGCCGGTGGTGTGCAGCACGCCCTTCGGCTTGCCGGTGGAACCGGAGGTGTAGAGGATGAACAGCGGGTCTTCCGCATTCATGCGCTCGGGTTCGCAGGTGGACGGCTGGCTGTCCACCACGTCGTGGAACCAGCGGTCACGCGGGGCCTGCATGTCCACCGCGCCGCCGGTGTGGCGCACCACCAGCACGGTCTCCACCGTATTGGTCCCCGGCAGCTTCAGCGCGGCATCGACGTTGGCCTTCAGCGGAATCTTCCGGCCGCCACGCAGGCCTTCGTCGGCGGTGATGATGAGCTTGCTCTGGCAGTCGCTCACGCGGTCGGCAATCGAGTTCGGGGCAAAGCCGCCGAACACCACCGAGTGGATCGCACCGATGCGCGCGCAGGCCAGCATGGCAACGGCGGCGTCGACGATCATCGGCAGGTAGATGGTGACCCGGTCGCCCTTCCTGACGCCCAGGTTGCGCAGCGCATTGCCGAGGCGGCAGGTGCGCTCGTACAGCTCGCGATAGGTCACGTGCTGGGCCGGCGCATCCGGGCTGTCCGGCTCGAACAGCAGGGCGGTCTTGTCACCGCGCGTGTCCAGCTGGCGGTCCAGGCAGTTCACGCTGGCGTTGAGCTCGCCGTCCTCGAACCACTTGATGTGGAAATCGGCCAGGTCGTAGCTGACGTTCTTGATCTTCGTCGGCCTGCGCATCCAGTCCAGCCGCTCGGCGGCCTTGCCCCAGAACGCATCCGGGTCGGACACCGAGGCCTGGTACTGCTGCTGGTAGGACGTCTTGTCGATGCGTGCCTTGGCGGCGAACTGCGGATCGACGGGGTAGATATCAGCCATGGCACCCTCACTTGCACGTTGACTTTGTATGTGCGGTCGCAGCATCGCAACGACCCTCCGCCATCAGTTTGCCCCATCCACCCCCGGTCGCGTTACCGCTGCGCTTAGACCATGGTCGAAAGTCGGCGCGTTGCAGGCCCGGGTTCGACCAATGGCGAATACCGCTATACATAAACGCCCCGCAGTCTCGGCTCGACCGTGCCCCACGCGCGGCATCACCTTGCCACTTGGGAGAGAGGGCAACATGAGCCACCGTACGTTGAAAGCCGTGCGCACACCTTTGGCGGCCTGCCTGTTGGTCGCCCTGGTCGCACCGGGCATGGCGTTTGCAGAAACCGCCAAAGAGAAAGCGCTGGAAGCACGCGTTGCCGAGCTGGAACGCCAGGTCCAGGCACTGCTGTCGTCGCAGCAGCAGCAACAGACCCAGATCGTCCAGACCCAGCAGGTGGTGACCGACGTCCGCGCCGTGCAGGCCGAGCAGAAGCCGGCAGCACAGGTGCCCGCCGGCAAGCAGCCGATCCAGGTCACCACCATCACCCCGGGCGCCGCGCCGGGCACCACGGTCAAGATCGGCGGCTTCATCAAGGCCGACTTCCTGGCCACGCAGACCGGCGATGGCCAGCTGGCCGACGATGCTACCGGCCGCGCACTGTACCTGCCGGGCCAGACCCCGGTGGCCGGTGCCGGTGGTTCGGGCAAGCGCTCGGACGTGGACTACAACGCCCACGCCAAGTTCTCGCGCTTCAACATCGGCATCGACAACGTCAGCGAATCGGGCAACAAGGCCGGCGCGTTCTTCGAAATGGATTTCTTCGGCAATTCGCTGGGCAACCAGACCGCCACCAATACTTACGGCGTGACCCTGCGCCACGCCTACATGTACTGGAACAACTGGCTGGCCGGCCAGACCTGGTCCAACTTCATGGATGCCGGCGCGCTGCCTGAGGCGGTGGACTTCGTCGGCCCGACCGACGGCGTGGTGTTCGTGCGCCAGGCGCAGGTGCGCTACACCCAGGGCGGCTTCAGCGTTGCCCTGGAAAACCCGGAAACCACCACCCTCACCGGTACCCGCAACCCGGTCACCGGCGCGTGGACCAACGCCAGCGCCAACTCCGACCGCGGCAGCCTGCCCGATCTGACGATGCGTTATGGATGGAAGGGCGACTGGGGCACCTTCGGCGTCGGCGGCATCGTCCGCCAGTTGAAGGTCGACAACCAGGCCACCGGCGCCAAGGCCGACAAGGTGGCCGGCGGCCTGACCCTGGGAGGCAAGTGGGTGATGGGTGGCAGCGATTCGCTGCATTACCAGCTGACCGGTGGCGAAGGCATCGCGCGTTACATCGGCCTGGGTGTCACCGCCGATACCGCCTATGACATCGCCCGCGACGAACTGAACCCGACCGGCGTGCTGGCCGGCTACGTGGGCTGGCGCCATGCCTTCACCCCGAAGCTGCGCACCAACCTGATCTATGCCCGCAGCGACTACGACAACGATGGCAGCCTGGGGCCGCTGGTGACCAAGAGCGTGCAGAGCATCCGCGGCAACATCTTCTACACGCCGATGCCCAAGGTCGATGTCGGTGCCGAGTACATGTACGGCGTGCGTGAGATCGAGGACGGCCGCAAGGGTGACATCAACCGCGTGCAGTTCACCACCAAATACAGTTTTTGAATGAGTGCCGACCAAGGGTCGGCACCTACCAAGGGGAAATCGTCTCATGTCCAGCACACCCGGTACCGCGCACAACGCTGCGGGCAGCCTGACCAAAGGCCATAAAAAGGTCATCTTCGCATCGAGCCTCGGCACGGTGTTCGAGTGGTATGACTTCTTCCTGTATGGCTCGCTCGCGGCCATCATCGCCAAGCAGTTCTTCAGTGGCGTCAACGAAACCACGGGCATGATCTTCGCCCTGCTGGCGTTCGCTGCGGGCTTCTTCGTGCGCCCGTTCGGCGCGGCCTTCTTCGGCAGCCTCGGCGACCGCATCGGCCGCAAGTACACCTTCCTGGTCACCATCCTCATCATGGGCATCTCGACCTTCCTGGTCGGCGTGCTGCCCAACTACGCCACGATTGGTTTTGCCGCTCCGGTCATCCTGATCGTGCTGCGCCTGGCCCAGGGCCTGGCCATGGGCGGTGAGTACGGCGGTGCCGCCACCTACGTGGCAGAACACGCGCCGGACGACAAGCGCGGCCTGTACACCAGCTTCATCCAGTGCACGGCCACGCTCGGTCTGTTCATGTCGCTGCTGATCATCCTGGCGTGCCGCTACTTCCTGGGCAACGAAGCCTTCGAAGCCTGGGGCTGGCGCATCCCGTTCCTGGTCTCGATCCTGCTGCTGGGCGTGTCGGTGTGGATCCGCCTGCAGCTGAGCGAATCGCCGCTGT
>NZ_JBNNHG010000021.1:0-40438 GCF_050268705.1 Stenotrophomonas sp. NPDC077659
GGTCATGGACCGCGGTGTGCTGACCGACACCAATGGTCGCGAAGCCAACTTCAAGAACGTGGTGCTGGTGATGACCACCAATGCCGGTGCGGCGCAGGCCTCGCGGCGTTCGATCGGTTTCACCAAGCAGGACCACGCCACCGACGCGATGGAAACCATCCGCCGCAGCTTCACGCCGGAATTCCGCAACCGTCTCGATGCGGTCGTGCAATTCCAGCCGCTGGGCTTCGAGCACATCCTGCGGGTGGTCGACAAGTTCCTGATCGAGCTGGAAATGCTGCTGCAGGAAAAGCACGTCAGCCTGTCGGCCACCCCGACCGCGCGCGACTGGCTGGCCCAGCATGGCTTCGACCCGCTGATGGGTGCCCGCCCGATGGCGCGCATGATCCAGGACAAGATCAAGCGCCCACTGGCCGACGAACTGCTGTTCGGCAAGCTGGTCGACGGCGGCAAGGTCAGCATCGACGTGCGCGACGACGAACTGGTGGTGGAGGCGCATGCCGAACCGGAGCGCCTGCTGCCGGCGACGGTGGAGTAACGGCAGCAGCCGGGCGCTGTCTGGCTGTGAAGTGAAAACCAAGGGCGGCTTCGGCCGCCCTTGGCGTATCCGCGCTCAGCGGGTGCGCTGGCGAGCCTTCTGCTTGAAGGTTGCAGCGTCGATCGGCTCCACGCGGGCAATCGCGCAACCGCCGGCATCGGTGCGCAGCTCGCTGCGGCCGGCGCTGCAGATCTGGCCTTGCTGGCCGTCGGTGACGAAGGTCAACTTCCGCGAGTAGGCGGCCTTGCCGCAGTCGCTCTTGAAGTGCACGACGTAATGATCCTGGCCGTTGCGCAGCAGCACGTTGCGCGACGCGTTGGCGCGCACCAGTTGCTGGTCGCTGCCAAGCTGGATGCAGTCTTCGGTTCCCGTGGCCGGTGCGTCAGCGGCGTGTGCAGGCATCGCCAGCAGGGTGCTGGCAGACACTGCCAGGGCGGCCAGAAGGGCGGGCAGGGAGTGCATGTTCATGGGAGGGCAGGGGATGGCGATCCGGACTGGATCGCGTATCACCTTGCCGCCCCGGGCGCGGATGCGAATCTGCCTCAGGGCGGCCTGACCGATGTCACGGTGCGTTCGGTCATGATGACATCCGGCAGGGCCGGATTACGGGCATGACAAAAGGCCAGCAACCAGGGCTGGCCTTGTCGGGATGGCGCAGCGCGCCGACCGCTTACTTCATGCGGTAGGTGATACGACCCTTGGTCAGGTCGTACGGGGTCATTTCAACCTTGACCCGGTCACCGGTGAGGATGCGGATGTAGTTCTTGCGCATGCGGCCGGAGATGTGGGCGATGATTTCGTGCCCATTTTCCAGGCGAACGCGGAAAGTGGTGTTCGGCAGCGTCTCGCTGACGGTGCCCTCGAACTCGATGGAATCGTCTTTCGACATGTAGTCCTGTGCGGTTCAGAAAACGGCCACGCTGGGCCTAAGGCGCGGTATTTTACGCGTCCTTCGTCCAGCTTGCAAAGATCTGGTTAAACCCCCGCCAGATCGCGCGCCGCCAAGCGCCCAACCGCCTGCGTCCAGGGTCCTTCGCGGCCCTCCTCGCGCACGGCCCGGCGGACCTGCCGGAGGAAATCCTCGCGCTCCAGGTGAACGGCACCCATCCGCAGCAGGTGGGGGTTCTCCACCTGGGCATCGATCAGCGGCCAGCCCCAGCGGTGCAGGGTGCTTGCCAAGGCCGCCAGTGCGATCTTGGAGCCGCCGCTGGAACCGCTGAACATGCTTTCCCCGAAGAACATCGTGCCGATGGCCACCCCGTAGATGCCGCCCACCAGGGTCTGCCGGTCCCAGACCTCGAAGGAGTGGGCGAAGCCAAGGTCATGCAGGTGGCTGTAGGCGTCGACCATCTCCGGGCTGATCCAGGTGCCGTCCTGGCCCGGCCGGGGTGCGGCAGCACAGGCCCGCATCACCCGATTGAAGGCGGTATCGGCAGTTATCTCCCAGGTGCTGGCGCGAAACTGGCGGCGGAAGCGGCTGGACAGGTGCACGCCATTGGTGCGGAAGACCATGCGTGGATCGGGCGACCACCACAGGACCGGCTCGCCCTCGCTGAACCATGGAAAGATGCCGCCGGCGTAGGCGTTCAGCAGGCGCAGCGGGTGCAGGTCGCCGCCTACGGCCAGCAGGCCGTCGGGCGTGCGAAGCGCGGTTTCGGCCGGGGGAAAGGGAGCGTCCGGCTCGTCGGCCAAGCGCCAAGGCAGAGGGCGGGTCATGCAGATGATTGTAGCCACCGCCGCACCGGTAGCGCCGGGCCATGCCCGGCGATCCCGCGCGGGCTTGGCGCCCTTGCTCTGGTAGTGCCGGCCGCTGGCCGGCAGCGCCACCTCAGTCGAGCAAGCTCGACGCTACGGGGCCGCGCGGAACGGGCTGTGCCCCAGCAGTTCCTGCCGGTACCGGCGCACATCGCGCCGCTCCTGCCGGCACCAGTCCTGCAGCGCCTCGGCAAAATCCGCATCGGCCACCCAATGGCGACTGCGCACCAGCGTCGGCAGGAAGCCCCTTGCCAGCTTGTGCTCACCCTGCGCGCCCGGCTCGAAACGCGTCAGCCCCTCGCGCAGGCAGTACTCGATGCCCTGGTAATAGCAGGCCTCGAAGTGCAGGCCGGGCAGGGTGGCGCCGCCCCAATAGCGGCCGTACAACGTGTCGCCGCCGCGCAGGCACAGCGCGCCGGCAATCGGCGCGCCGTCCTGTTCGGCCAGAAACAGCACCAGCCCACGGCCGAGCGACATCGCCAGATGGCGCAGGAACGCCTCGGTGAGTGCCGGTGCGTTGCCGTACTCCAGGAAAGTCTGCAGGTAGAAGCGGTACATCGCCTGCAGATCGGCGCGGCTGGCGTCATCGCCATGCACCACGCGGAAGGTGATGCCCTGTCGGCTGACCTTGGCGCGTTCCTGGCGGATGTTCTTGCGATGCTTGTGGTCCATCGCGCCCACGAACTGTTCAAACGTGGTCCACTCGCCCGGGTTCTGCCACTGGAACTGCACGTCCTCGCGCAGCAGCCAGTCCTCGCTGAAGGCGTCGTCGTCGCCGGTTGTGTGGAAATTGATGTGCGCCGACGACACATCCTGCCCCGACAACAGTTCGCGTAGCGCTGAAAGGAGCGCTGGCCTGTCCGAATCGTGACGGGTCAGCAGGCGCGGCCCGGTGACGGGTGAATACGGCACCGCCCCCAGCCACTTCGGGTAGTAGTCCCGCCCGTGCCGCGCGTAGGCATTGGCCCAGGCGTGGTCGAACACGAACTCGCCATGGGAGTTGGTCTTCAGGTAGCCGGGGATCGCGCCGAGCAGGGTGCCGTCATCCCACAGGGTGAGGTGCCTCGGTTGCCAGCCCCAGTCTTCGCGCAGGCAGCCGTGGGCTTCCAGTCCGAACAGGAAGGCGTGGCTGACGAAGGGGTTGCGGCCGTCGTGCAGGGCATCCCAGACGGTGGCGGGAATGGCCTGCAGGGAATCGAGGAAGCGGGCGGAAGGCATGGGGGGAAGGATAGGGCAGGCGGGATGCGAATGGTGTTGGCGGGATTGGGTTGGTTGGATTCGAGGCGGCGTGAGGAAAGTTGCAAATGTTCGGTTGTGCGTGCCGGTTACAGAACCACGGGCGCGGCGCCGGGCAGGTTGGGTGGGCGCCGCAGGAGCGGCGCATCAAACCCAAAGGAGGAACGTGCAATGAAAGGGATGAAGATTGCTGCTGTGGCGTTCGCGTGCGCCATGATCTGTGCGCCAGGTGCATCGGGGCGTGGGGTCAAGGCTCCGATGGTTACGGGGGATCCGGGAATCTATGCTGAGGTGATTGCAATGCTTGAGCGGGAAGCCGCTGGACAGTTGACGCGCCACCTGCAGAAGTCGGGAAAGCTGCGTCAGGTGAGAGTGGACATCCGGCTTGACTTGAGCGCGCGATCAATGACGATCAACTTTGGTCCCGGATACCTTCCAGGGCCAGAGGGTAGCTATGACGAATTGTTTCTACAGCCGATGGCGTCCTCGTTGCGGTTCTTTGCCGAAAGATCTGGGCTTGAGGTGAATGACATCCACTTCCTTTTCGAAGGGAAGACACTGGAAGACTATTATCCGGAAGACTTGGCTGTTCCGATGCGGAGTGCGCGCAAATCAGCTCCAACTTCGGCCCTGGTGTCGTCAAGTCATGGATACATCAGTCTGCATCCCGGCAGGGAATGGGAGTTTCAGCGGCCGGCCCCGCTCGGGCTGCAGGAGGATGTGCTGAGCCCAGTCTATGGCGATGAGCTGCAAGTGCTGATGGAACAGCGGAGCGGTCTGGTTGTACATCGTGCGCGGAGCCAATCGACCGAGCTTCATCCTGAGTCGAATCTTCCTTGGGAGCACATGTCATCCCGCTATCATCTCAAGGCCCTGTTTCCAGAGCGGGCTGACATTTGGAACGAGTTTCCCAACAGCACGAAGCCAGCGCGAGAGAAGGATGAGGACATACGGGCGCGCCCCAATTACGCCAATCACCTGGGTGTGGACGTATTGATCAGCCTGCATTCGAATGGTCATGACTCGGCGACTATTCGCGGCACCGAGGTTTACTACCACCGAGCCAAGGCGCAGGACAAGCCATTGGCCGACAGCATCATCTGCTCGATGCGGGAGCTGATCCGGGCGCAACCCGGATATGAGACATTCCCGGTTCGTGAAACCTCAAATCCAGGAGATCACGGCGAGAACCGCATTGGCAAAATGCCGTCTGTCATCGTCGAAACCGCCTATCACTCAAACCCTGATGACGTTGCGGCGCTGCAGGACCCTGTATTCCGCTCCGCCGCAATGAAGGGAGTTGAGAAAGGCTACCGCCTATGGGCGTCCGAAAAAGCTTGTGTACCTCTTGCGGGCAAAGCCATAGCCGACGTCGAAGTGCACTCTGGCAAGCGGATGGAAGTGGACATTCCGCTCGTCGGGAATCCGCAGTATCCGATCCAGATCATCACGACCAATACACAGTGTCCGCCGGGCTGGACCTGCGGCAAAGGCAAGCAGGTTGTGAATTCCCCCGATGAGCCAACCAGAATTGGTGTCAGCTGTGGTGCTGGAAGTTCCGGCACGCTCGGGTGGGAAACGCATGTGCTGGACGCTGACGGGGTGGCTTCGAAGCCGGTGCCGTTCTCGGTGCGTTGCGTGCCGGGCTGAGAAAAAGAACGGGCGCTTGCGCGCCCGTTTTCCGCAGTCGAGCATGGCTCGACGCTACAAAAACCGTTGCAGGCCTCAGCCGGCCTTGCCCTGTGCGTCCAGGTAACGCTCGGCATCCAGTGCGGCCATGCAGCCGAAGCCAGCCGAGGTGATGGCCTGGCGGTAATGCTGGTCGGCCACGTCGCCAGCGGCGAACACGCCTTCCACCGAGGTCTGGGTGGCGTTGCCGCCCAGGCCCGAACGGATTTCCAGGTAGCCGTTGTTCATCGCCAACTGGCCGTCGAACAGCTGGGTGTTCGGGTGGTGGCCGATGGCCACGAAGAAGCCGTGGGCGTCGATGTCGCGGGTGCCGCCGTCCAGGGTCGACTTCACGCGTACGCCGGTCACCCCGGCATCGTTGCCCAGCACTTCCTCCACCTGGTGGTGCCAGACGGTCTCGATCTTGCCGGCGGCCACCTTGGCGAACAGCTTGTCCTGCATGATCTTTTCCGCCTTCAGGGTGTCGCGGCGGTGGACCAGGTAGACCTTGCGGGCGATGTTGGACAGATACAGCGCTTCTTCGACTGCGGTATTGCCGCCGCCGACCACCACCACGTCCTGGTCACGGTAGAAGAAGCCGTCGCAGGTGGCGCAGGCGGAAACGCCGCGGCCCTTGAAGGTCTCCTCGGTCGGGATGCCCAGATACTTGGCCGTCGCGCCGGTGGAAATGATGAGGGCGTCGCAGGTGTACTCATGGCTGTCGCCGATCAGCTTGAACGGGCGCTGGGACAGGTCGGCCGTGTGGATGTGGTCGAAGATGACCTCGGTCTCGAAGCGTTCGGCGTGGGCCTGCATGCGCGCCATCAGATCCGGGCCCATCAGGCCGTGGGCGTCGCCCGGCCAGTTGTCCACCTCGGTGGTGGTCATCAGTTGCCCCCCCTGCTGCAGGCCGGTGATGACGACCGGCTTCAGGTTGGCACGGGCAGCGTAGACGGCGGCGGTCCAGCCGGCCGGGCCGGAACCGAGGATGACGAGGCGCTGGTGGCGGGAGGGCAGGCTGGTGCTCATGTAAACTCGCGAAAAGGTAGATGGGACAAGGCGCTGGCGATGTTTGCGCAGCCTCCGTGGCAGGCCATAGAGTGGCGGCTGGGGCGAGGTGATTCAAGCCGATGAACAGAACGCCGTCACCCACCGGTGTTTTTGGCGCCGGTCGGCCCCCTTGCCGTCACTGATGACTGAAAACTGACGCCGGGTCGTTTATTATCAAACACTAACAGCGCATTCGAAAGGTATGGTCTAAGGTGGCGAAGCAGGTGCCCGAACGCTCCAAGTCCGACGACAAAAAGGCGTCGCGTCGCTCGGCGGCAGCGGCCACGACCGACAATCCCCGCCGTCAGCGCCTGTGGCGCGACCTGGGCCTGATCGCCATCGCCCCGGCGCTGCTGTATCTGGCGGCCAGCCTGTTCACCTATTCAGCCACCGATCCGGGCTGGTCGCACACCGGCAGTGTGGTTGCGCCGGTGCACAACATGGGGGGGCGCGCCGGTGCGTGGATCGCCGACGTGCTGCTGCAGCTGTTCGGCTACATCGCCTTCCTGCTGCCGGTGGTGCTCGGCGCGCTCTCCTGGATCGCCATGTTCGGCCTGAAGCGCGAGAGCAAGGGCGAGAACGATCTCGATCCCGCGCTGCGCCTGGTGGGCCTGGTCGGCTTCCTGATTGCCGGCACCGGCTTCCTGCACGTGCGCCTGTTCAGTGGTGACGTCTCCAGCGCTGGCGGCATCCTTGGCAAGCTGGTCGGCAATTCGCTCACCGTCGGCTTCGGTGCGCTGGGCGCGAACCTGTTCGTGCTGGTGCTGCTGCTGGCCTCGATCACGCTCGCCACCGGCCTGTCGTGGTTTGCGGTGATGGAGAAGATCGGCCGGGGCGTGATGTCGCTGGCACCGCTGCTGGAACGCAAGAAGGAACAGGCCACCGAATGGCAGCAGACCCGCGCCCTGCGCGAGGAACGCCAGGAAGTGCGCAAGGCCGATGCCGAGGTGCGCGCCAAGCGCGAGCCGGTGAAGATCGAGCCGCGCCCGGAGCCGGTGATCGAGAAGAGCGACCGGGCCAAGCGCGACACGCAGATTCCGATGTTCCGTGGTGTCAATGGGGACGGCTCCGACCTGCCGCCGCTGGCCCTGCTGGATGATCCCAAGCCGCAGCCGGTGGGCTACGACAAGGACACCCTGGACGCCCTGTCACGGCAGATCGAGTTCAAGCTCAAGGACTTCCGCATCGACGCCCAGGTGGTCGCGGCCAACCCCGGCCCGGTCATCACCCGCTTCGAAATCGAACCTGCGCCGGGCATCAAGGTCAGCCAGATCAGCTCGCTGGACAAGGACATCGCCCGTGGCCTGTCGGTGAAGTCGGTCCGCGTGGTCGACGTCATTCCGGGCAAGTCGGTGATCGGCCTGGAGATCCCCAACGTCACCCGCGAAATGATCTACCTCTCCGAACTGCTGCGTTCGAAGGAGTACGACAAGTCCGCCAGCGTGCTGACCCTGGCCCTGGGCAAGGACATCGCCGGCCGTTCCACGGTGGCCGATCTGGCGCGCATGCCGCACCTGCTGGTGGCCGGCACCACCGGTTCGGGCAAGTCGGTGGCGGTCAACGCCATGGTGCTCAGCCTGCTGTTCAAGGCCTCGCCGAAAGACCTGCGCATGCTGATGATCGACCCCAAGATGCTCGAACTGAGCGTCTACCAGGGCATCCCGCATCTGCTGGCGCCGGTGGTCACCGACATGAAGGAAGCCGCCAACGGCCTGCGCTGGTGCGTGGCCGAAATGGAGCGCCGCTACAAGCTGATGAGCGCGGTGGGCGTGCGCAACCTGGCCGGCTTCAACAAGAAGGTGAAGGACGCGCAGGACGCGGGCCAGCCGCTGATGGACCCGCTGTTCAAGCCGAACCCGGAGCTGGGCGAGGCCCCGCGCCCGCTGGAGACGCTGCCGTTCGTGGTCATCTTCATCGACGAATTCGCCGACATGATGATGATCGTCGGCAAGAAGGTGGAAGAGCTGATCGCCCGCCTGGCACAGAAGGCGCGTGCGGCCGGCATCCACCTGATCCTGGCCACCCAGCGCCCGTCGGTGGATGTCATCACTGGCCTCATCAAGGCCAACATCCCGACCCGCATCGCCTTCCAGGTCAGTTCGAAGATCGACTCGCGCACCATCCTGGACCAGTCCGGTGCCGAGACCCTGCTGGGCCACGGCGACATGCTGTATCTGCCGCCCGGCACCGCCATGCCCGAGCGCGTGCACGGCGCCTTCGTTTCCGACGATGAAGTACATCGCGTGGTCGAGCACCTCAAGGCCATGGGGCCGGCCGATTACATCGATGGCGTGCTGGACGAGGTGCAGACGATGGGCGACGGCGTGGTGGTCGGTGCGACCGGCCTGCCGGAAACCAGTGCGGCCGGCGACGAATCCGACCCGCTGTATGACGAAGCGCTGCGCGTGGTCACCGAGACCCGTCGCGCGTCCATTTCCGGTGTGCAGCGGCGCCTGAAAATCGGCTACAACCGCGCGGCACGACTGATCGAGGCCATGGAAGCGGCCGGCGTGGTCAGCGCCCCAGAGCACAACGGCGACCGTACGGTGCTGGCACCGCCTCCGCCGAAGTAATACCGCAGCGCCTACGACGTCCAAGGATCCGACGCATGTTCCGACCCGCCCCGTGTGCGCTTGCGCTTGCGCTGGCCTGCCTGCTCGGCGTCGGCCCGGTCCTGGCCGGTGCGTCCTCCCCGGTGCCGGCGCCGGCGCCGCCCTTGATGGGCAGTGATGCCGAGGCCAGCAACAATTTCAGTTTCGTGCGCTACCGCGCCGATTACGTGGTGCGGCCTGACGCCGGCGATGTGCAGACCGAAACCTACGAGATCCTGCTCAAGACCAAGGCGGCGGTGGAGCAGTTCAGCCAGGTGCGGCTGAGCTACAGCGAGAAGATGGAAACCCTCGATGTGCTCAGCGCCTATACGCTGACCGCCGATGGCCAGCGCCGCGCCGTGCCGGCGGACCGCATCTACACCCAGGAAAGCTATTCCAGCGCGTCGGCGGCGATGTACGCCGACCGCAAGGTGCGGGTGATCGTGTTCCCGAACCTTGCCCCGGGTACGCGCCTGGTCTACCAGCTCCGGCGCACCCAGCAGACCCCGTATTTCCCCGGTTATTTCGGCCTGTGGGAGACGTTCAACGTGTTCACCCAGTACGACGATGCCGAGGTGACCCTGAGTGCGCCGGCCAACCTGCCCATGTACGTGGACAGCCGTGGCGTACAGGGCAGTGACACCCCGACGGTGAAGCACGGACAGACGCAGTGGCGCTGGCGCTATCAGCGCCACGACCCGATGCAGGCGCAGAACTGGGCGGCGGAGGTCTGGGAGTTCAGTCCGAACATCATGGCCAGCACCTATCGTGACTGGGCCCAGCTCGGCCACGCCTACCAGGTCAAAGCGGGCGAGGCCGCGCAGGTCACGCCGCAGATCCACGCACTGGCCGACGAGGTGACCGCAGGCATCAGCGACCGCAAGGCGCAGGCCGATGCGCTGTACCGCTGGGTCGCGCAGAACATCCGCTACGTGGCCGTGTACCTGGGCAACGGCGGGCTGGAGCCGAACAGCGCCCAGAGCATCCTCGACAACCACTATGGCGACTGCAAGGACCACGTGGTGATTCTCGAGGCGCTGCTGGCAGCCAAGGGCATCGCCAGTTCGCCGGTGCTGGTCGGTGCCGGCGGTGGCCCGACGCTGCCGAAGATCCCGGTGCTGGGACGCTTCAACCACGCCATCACCTACGTGCCCGAGTTCGATCTGTACCTGGATTCGACCAGCGCCTGGGCACGCTTTGGCCAGCTGCCCGACGGCGACCTGGGTGCGCCGGTGCTGCGCACCCGTGACGCGTCGCTGGCGCGCACCCCGGCAAATGATCCGCAGCGCAACGCCACGGCGATGGACGTGCGCTTCACCTTCGATGCGCAGGGCAACCTGCGCGGGGAGACGGTGCCGAAGTTGAGCGACAACGCGCAGATCAGGGTGCGCACGCAGTTTGCCCAGCTCAACGCGCAGAATCGTGCGCGTGCCGAGGAGCAGATCATGGCCGCGTCCGGTTTCGATGGGCGAGGGCAGTTGCAGATCCAGGGCGTGCCGGTCGACCTGACCCGGCCGTTCGGCTACCGAATGACCTTCCAGGCCGAGGACTATGTGGACTTCAGCGTGCCTGGCGGCATGGCCGTGCCGGACCCGCCTGGTGGCGAATCGGTGCGCGGGCTGTACGCCACGGCATCAGCGCCGGCCAATGAGGCGCCGTTCTACTGCAATGCCAGCCTGCGCGAAGAAACCTACCGCCTGCAGTTCCCGGGCAGCGTGCCGATCATTGCCATTCCCCAGAGCCAGCATTTCAGCAACGCCGCAGGCGACTATCGCGTGGACTGGAGGCAGGAAGGGCAGGAGGTCATCGTCCGCCATCGCCTGCAGCAGAACGCCGTGCGTGGCAGCGATGCCCTGTGCCAGCCACAGGATTACCCCGCCTTCCGTGCGTTGTATCGAGAAGTGCGGCGCGGCTTCCGTGGGCAAGTGCTGTACGGCAGATTGCCGGGTGCCGAAGGCTGAATCGCCGATGCACGCGCGGGGCGGCATAATGTCGCCCTGATCGCCCATTCATCTTTATCCGGGCACACTGGCTCCCAACTTTCCTGGCGCGTGCGCCCACAGGATTCCTGCATGAACATCCGCTTCCGCCGCTTCCTCGCCACCACCACCCTGGCCGTCGCCTGCGCCGCCGCTGGCAGCGCCTGGGCCGGTGCCCGCGATGACCTGAAGAGCTTCACCAGCGGCCTGAAGGGGCTGGATGGTCAGTTCAGCCAGCAGGTGTTCGACAGCCGCGGCAAGGTGAAGGAGTCGACCAGCGGCCGCGTCGCCCTGTCGGCGCCGCGCCTGTTCCGCTGGGAGTACGTACGCCCGCATGAGCAGCTGATCGTTGCTGACGGCAAGAAGGTCTGGATGTACGAGCCGGACCTGGAGCAGGCCACCGTGCGCGAGCAGGGCAAGGAAGAGCAGAACAGCCCGCTCACCGCGCTGATCAACCCGGCCCTGCTGGAGCAGCAGTACGACCTGAGCGAAGAGGCCGCCAAGCGCGACGGCCTGCAGTGGCTGTCGCTGTCGCCGAAGCGCGATACCGAAGCCAGCTTCCAGTACGCCGCCCTGGGCTTCAACGCCCAAGGCCTGGCCAGGATGGAAATCACCGACGCTGTCGGCCAGCGCACCGTCATCACCTTCAGTGGCTGGAAGCGCAATCCGGGCTTCGCCGCGGGCACCTTCAGCTTCACCCCGCCGAAGGGCACCGACGTCATCGGTAATTGATTCAGCCCGTGTCCTGGTGGGTGCCAACCGTTGGTTGGCACGTTTTTGATCTGCTTCGGTAGGTGTCAACCTTGGTTGACACGATGTTGATCTGCCGGCCAGCGGCCGGCACTACCAGGCGCCTCGAGCGGTCCGCCGGGGAGGGCCCGATGCGACCCACGGGCGTCGCGGTACAATGATCGGGTGCCAAGACATCGTTCCACTTCCTTCCCCGGCCCCGATCTGCTGAGCGTCGATCGGGAACATCTGCGCCCGCTGGCCGAGCGCATGCGCCCGCGTACCCTCGACGAAATGGTCGGGCAGAAGCGCCTGCTCGCGCCTGAAAGCGCGCTGCGCCGCGCGGTCGAATCCGGCCGCGTGCATTCGATGATCCTGTGGGGACCGCCGGGCTGCGGCAAGACCACCTTGTCGCTGCTGCTGGCCGAGTATTCGGACGCCGAGTTCCGGGCCATCTCCGCTGTATTGTCCGGGCTGCCGGAAGTACGCCAGGTGCTGGCCGAAGCCGCGCAGCGCTTCGCCGAAGGCAGGCGCACCGTGCTGTTCGTGGACGAGGTGCACCGCTTCAACAAAGCACAGCAGGATGCGTTCCTGCCGCATATCGAGCGCGGCACCATCCTGTTCGTCGGTGCCACCACCGAAAACCCATCGTTCGAACTGAACTCGGCACTGTTGTCGCGCTGCCGGGTGCATGTGCTGGAAGGCGTTTCGCCCACCGACATCGTCGAAGCGCTGGAGCGTGCGCTGGGTGACCGCGAGCGCGGCCTGGGCGAAGCGCGCATCGAGATTGCCCCCGAACTACTGCTGGAAATCGCCACGGCTGCAGATGGTGATGTGCGCCGCGCGCTGACGCTGCTGGAAATTGCTGCAGAGCTGGCAGGCGGGGAGGGGGGGCGCATCACCCCGCAGACCCTCACCCAGGTGCTGGCCGACCGCACCCGCCGCTTCGACAAGGGCGGCGAGCAGTTCTACGACCAGATCTCGGCCCTGCATAAATCCGTGCGCAGCTCCAACCCTGATGCCGCGCTGTACTGGCTGACCCGCATGCTCGATGGCGGTTGTGATCCGTCCTACCTGGCACGCCGGTTGACCCGCATGGCCATCGAAGATATCGGCCTGGCCGACCCGCGTGCGCAGAGCATGGCGCTGGAAGCGTGGGATATCTACGAGCGCCTCGGCAGCCCGGAAGGTGAGCTCGCGTTCGCGCAGCTGGTGCTGTACCTGGCCAGCACCGCCAAGTCGAACGCCGGCTATGCGGCCTTCAACCAGGCCAAGGCCGACGTTCGCGAGAATGGCACCGATGAAGTGCCACTGCACCTGCGCAATGCCCCGACCAGACTGATGAAGGAACTGGGCTACGGGGCCGAGTACCAGTATGACCACGATGCCGAGGGTGGTATCGCCCTCGACCAGACCGGTTTCCCGGACGCGATGGGGGAGCGGGTGTACTACAACCCGGTACCGCGCGGGCTGGAGATCAAGCTGAAAGAAAAGCTGGACCGGCTGCGCGCCGAGCGTGAAGCGGCAAGAGCGGCGAAAGGCCGCTGACCCGCTTCTGTGGTATCGAGCTTGCTCGACTCTACTCGCCACAATTTGGCACACTGCGCGCCTTCTTTTTTTCAGGGACGCCCTTGCCATGGAACAGCTCATCCTGCCGTTGAAGCGCTATGCCCAGTTCGAAGGCCGTGCCAACCGCCGCGAATACTGGATGTTCCAGCTGTTCCTGCTGCTGGTCTCGGTGGTGCTGATGATGCCGGTGATCGCGGCGCTGGTGACGCAGTCCAACGCCCTGGGCATCGCCTCCGTCGCGCTGTTCGTGGTCTTCTGGCTGGCCACCTTCGTGCCTGTCATCGCCGTTACCGTCCGGCGCCTGCACGACTGCAACCAGTCCGGCTGGCTGTACCTGCTGGCCTTCGTTCCGTTTGGCGGCCTGGTGATCTTCGTGTTCTCGCTGCTGCCGGGCACGCCGGAACAGAACCAGTACGGCCCTGTGCCGCCTGAGTTCGGCTGAACCTCACGCGTCGCATCCTCCGGGCATGGCCCGGAGGCATCGGTGTCGCGCGCGCGATACACAGCGTGACGTATTATCGATGTGATAATCATTCGCGTTTGAGGTAGACTGCGGTCCCTTGATGAAGAGGCGGCCCCGCCCGCCGCATCCGTCACCCATGATGTTTTCCGCACGTACCGTCGGCTGTCTTGCCGCCCTGATGATGGGGGTCCTGATGGCTGCTCCCTACGCCCACGCGCAGCAGCGCAATCCGCAGCAGTTGATGGGCCGCACCGTGCTCGATGCGCCGGCAGCCAGCTACCGTTTCGAGCGGTTCGTGATCAGCAGCCCCGACCAGCAACGCCGCTGGCGGGTAAACGTGGCCATTCCAGCCAAGGGCACCAGGACGCCGTCGCCGGTGCTGTACGCACTGGATGGCAACGCGGTGGCCATGGTGCTCGACCAGCCGCTGCTGTCCGAGCTGGCCGCCACCCGGGCACCACCGGTGCTGGTGCTCATCGGCTACGACAACCAACTGCGCATCGACTCGCCGGCCCGCACCCAGGATTACACCGCCTGGATCGACCGCGCCGATGACGAAGGTGGTACCCCGCAGGCGGTCGGCGGGGGCGCCGATGCCTTCCTCGATCTGATCGAACGCCGCATCAAGCCGGAAGTCGAGCGCCGCGCGCGCATCGACACCCGGCAGCAGGCGCTGTGGGGGCACTCACTGGGCGGCCTGTTCGTGCTCAATGCCCTGTATACGCGGCCGGCCGCATTCCAGAGCTATCTCGCTGCCAGCCCCTCGTTGTGGTGGAGCCAGGGCGCCGCGCTGGGCGATCCGGAGCAGCAGTTCGTGCAGAACGTGCATGGCCAGCCTGCCAAGGTCTGGCTGATGCTGGGCGGCGCCGAGCGGGCCGGGGACCGTGGCAAGCGCGACATGACCAACCCGCGGGTGGTCGCGCATCTGCGCCGTATCGGTGGCGCTACACCCGATGCCGCCCTGCAGCTGTCCGCACGCCTGGCCAAGGTGCCGGGCTTGAGCGTGCAGTACCGTGAATTCCCCGGCCTGGGCCATGGCCCGATGCTTCCAGCGTCGTTCCACGCTGCCCTGCATGAACTGTTTGGCGTGACCGACCGCAGCGTGGCCGACGGCAAACTCCCGCCATCGGCCAACGCCGCAGACTGATCCCGCTACGCACGGCCTGCCCGTGCAACCTCACCACCCAGGCGCGACTGCCAACATGCAGCGGCCCAGGCAACCGATGACCCCCGCGCCACGCGGCGCGACCTACGTGTGCAAGGAGCCTTCCATGTCGTTTCGTCCATCCCTCCGCCTGACCTCCCTGGCCGCCAGCCTGCTGCTGGTGGTCACCGCCACCGCGCAGCCGGTGTTCGACCAGCCCGCCAGCGCCACGTTCAAGGGCACGGTGATCTCACGTGGTGAGAACGTGGTGCCGGGCAGCACGGCCGATGTCATCGGTCGTGGCTTCGTGCCGGGCCAGCAGGTCAGCCTGCAGCGTGGCGACAGCGTGCTGAACACGCAGCCGGTCGTGGTCGACGCCGATGGCAACTTCAAGACCCAGCTTGCCATCCCGGCCGACGCAGTGCCGGGCACCCATCCGGTCATCGTGCGCGCCAGCCAGCCGGCAGCGGCCACCGTGCTGAAGCTGCGCGTCTCGCCGCAGTTGCCGCTGTCGGGCCAGCAGCAGTTCGCCATCCAGTCCAACAAGCTGGTGCCGGGCCTCTACCAGTCGGCCTACAGCGCCGCCAGCAATGCGGTCTATGTGACCTCGGCCGTCGGCCGTCCACCGGTCACCCAGTCGCAGTTGCTGAAGCTGGACCCCAGGACGCTGAAGGTAACCAAGGCGATCACCCCGGCACAGGTACCCGGCACCACCAATGGCGCGGTGTACGCGGTCTATGGCGTGGGCGTGGATGACACCAACGGCAACGTATGGGTGACCAACACCCGCCAGAATTCGATTGCCGTGTACCGCCAGAAGGATCTGTCGCTGGTTCACCAGTTCCCGGTCGACACCGTGCCGCATGCACGCGACGTCGTAGTAGATGGCACCCACGGCAAGGTGTTTGCGTCGGCCACCGGCGAAGACCACCTGTCGGTGTTCGATGCGAAGACGCTGAAGGAACTGCCGTCGATCACCCTTGAATCGGGCGTGGACGAGGGCAAGTTCACCCCGATGAGCCTGGTGCTGGATGAGAAAGCCGGCAAGCTGTTCACCGTCAGCATCGGTACGCCCGAAGCGGCGGTCATCGATGTGGCCACCGGCAAGGTCGACAAGGTCATCGACCTGGGCAATTCGATCAGCGCCTCGGGCGTGGCCTTCGATGCGAAGCACAACCGCCTGTACGTGGCCTCGCAGGGCACCGACAACCTGCTGATCGTGGACGTCGCCAGCGGCAAGGTCGTGCATGACGTGCCGGTCGGCGCCGGCGCGCTGAACGTCGCCTTCGATGACAAGAGTGGCCTGGCCTACGTCACCAATCGTGGTGCAGGCACCGTCACCGCCGTCAATCGCGATGGCAAGGTGGTCGGCAACCTCGATGGTGGCACCCTCCCCAACCACGTGCGTGCCGACGGCAAGGGCAATGTGTTCGCGGTGAACAAGTCGCGCGGCGCTGACGATGCCAAGGGCGACCGTATCACCCGCATCACCCTGCGCCAGCCGTAACCCCCACGCCGGGCGAGGCGTATTGCCTTCGCCCGGCAAGCAAGGAGATTCTGCATGAACATCGCTTCCCGCCTGCGCCTGTGCGCGCTTCCGTTGGCGGTTTCGCTGGCGCTGGCTGCCTGCAGCGGGCCGTCCGCTCCGCCCGCCGCCCAGGATGCTGCCGCACCCGCGGCTGCCGACAAGCACGACGCGGTCGAACTGCCTGCCGGCTGGCAGCGCGTTGCGGGAACCGATGTGCCGGCGTTGGCCGGCCAGGTGCCGGTCCTGCCGGCCACAGTGCCGTCCGACGATGGCGTGCAGGCCGAAGTGACCGACACCAGCCGCATCATCGCCGGCGGTGATGATGTCATCGCCGTGCTGGAGGCATTGGGCCTTGGCAAGCAGGTATTTGCCGCACCGACCAACACCACCACCCAGGCGGGCCAGGCTGCACCGCACCAGTTCCTGTTCAACCGCACCACCGGCGTGGAGGGCGTGGTGAGCCTGCATGGATCGTTGTTCCTCGGCAACAGCCTGCGCCGCCACGCCGTGCTTGCCAGCAAGCTGCGCGAAGTGGGGGAAGCCGCCGTGGTCATCGATGATCTGCAGCCTGCGCCGGACAAGGTACGCAAGGTGGCGGCCGCAGTCGGTCTGGCCGACGCTGGGCAGGCCCTGGCCACCCAGGTGCAGCGTCAGCTGGATGAGGCGGCCACTCTCGGCAAGGGACTGGCGCACGCGCCGCGCGTGATTCACGTATCGGCCACCGGCGGCGGTGGCGCGCCGACCGTGGCGGGTGCGGACAGCGCCTCGGCCGAGATGATCGCGCTCGCGGGAGGCATCAACATCGGCAGCGAGGCGGGGGTGAAGAACTACTCGCAACTGAGCAACGAAGGGGTGATCGCGGCAGCGCCGGAGGTGATC
The DNA here is from genome assembly GCF_050268705.1 of Stenotrophomonas sp. NPDC077659. Taxonomy (NCBI): domain Bacteria; kingdom Pseudomonadati; phylum Pseudomonadota; class Gammaproteobacteria; order Lysobacterales; family Lysobacteraceae; genus Stenotrophomonas; species Stenotrophomonas sp. NPDC077659. The sequence goes on from NZ_JBNNHG010000021.1 coordinate 17,130, forward strand.
CTGGTGACCGAGCACGACCTGCAGCAGTTCGGCGGTGCCGAAGGTCTGTGGAAGGCGTACCCGACCCTGAAACAGACACCGGCCGGCGCCGCGAACCGGGTCTGGGTGATGCCGGATGTGCAGCTGAAGTACACCAGTGTCGGTACCGGTGCCGGTGCGCTGGCCCTGGCCAAGGCACTGGCGGCGCTGCCGCCGGCATGAGCCTGGCGGATCGGCGCCGCCGACGCGGGCGCGTAATGCTGCTGGTGGCACTGCTGACCCTGGTGGGCGCGGTGCTGGCATCGTTCGCGATGGGTCCGCTGCGTCTGCCGCCCATGGATGTCCTGCAGGCCCTGGGGGTGAAGCTGGGCCTGGTGGATCCGCAGGCGGTCAGCCGCCGCGATCTCGCCGTGGTCTGGCAACTGCGCATTCCGCGCGCCCTGCTGGGGGCCATGGTGGGGGCAGCGTTGGCGATGGCCGGTGCAAGCCTGCAGGGATTGTTCGGCAACCCGCTCGCCGACCCCGGTATCGTCGGCGTCAGCCAGGGCGCGGCGCTGGGTGCGGTTGCAGCGATCGTCCTGGGGGCGGCAGGCGCAGCGGGCTGGCTGGTGCCGGTGGCTGCATTTGGCGGTGGCGCGCTGGCCATCGGCCTGACCTACGCATTGGCGCGCCCGGGGAAGGGCAGTGGCAATGCGACATTGTTGCTGGTGGGCATTGCGATGGCGGCGTTCTGCTCGGCGCTGATCGGCTTCCTCACCTACATCGCCAGCGAGAGCCAGCTGCAGTCGCTGGTCTTCTGGCAGATGGGCTCGTTGGCGCAGGCCAACTGGGCAGACGTAGCCGCCGTGGTGCCGCTGTTCGCCATTGGCGTGTTCGCGCTGCTGCGTTTGGCCACGCCGCTGGACATGCTGGCGCTGGGTGAGCGCCAGGCGCAGCACCTGGGCCTGGATGTCGCGCGTACGCGACGGATGCTGGTGGCCTTCAGCGCGTTGCTGGTGGGCGCAGCGGTGGCGTTTGCTGGCTCGATCAGTTTCGTCGGCCTGGTGGTGCCGCACGTGGCGCGGCTGCTGGTCGGCCCGGGCCATCGCTGGTTGCTACCGGTGTCGGGCGTGCTGGGCGCGCTGTTGATCGTCATTGCCGATACCGCCGCGCGCACACTGGATCCGCCGGCGGAAATTCCGCTGGGCCTGTTCTCGGCCGCGCTGGGCGCGCCGTTCTTCCTGTGGCTGGTGCTGCAGCAGCGCCGCAAGGACACGCCATGAGCGATTTCCTGCAGTTGCGCGATGTGGTGGTGCGCCGCCAGCAGCGCGAGATCCTGCATGGCATCAATCTGGCCTTCACACGGGGCACAGTGACCGCGCTGGTGGGTCCGAACGGTGCCGGCAAATCGACCCTGCTGGCGGTGGCCGCCGGCGATCTGCGCCCTGATGTTGGCGAAGTGCAGCTGCATGGCGCGCCATTGCGCAGCTACAAGTCCGGCCCGCTCGCGCGCGAACGCGCGGTGATGCCGCAGGAACATGGCGTGCGCTTTGCCTTCAGCGTTGAAGAAGTGGTCGCGATGGGGCGGCTGCCGCATCCGCCGGATCCCGCAGTGGACGATGCGCGGGTGGAAGCTGCCATCGACGCTGCCGAGCTGCAGGCGCTGCGTCTGCGCGAAGTGCAGCAGTTATCCGGTGGTGAATCGGCACGCACCACGTTTGCGCGCGTGCTTGCGCAGGACACACCGCTGCTGTTGCTGGATGAGCCGACGGCCGCGCTGGATCTTCGCCACCAGGAACGCACGCTGCGCAGCGTGCGCACATGTGCTGAAGCGGGTGCCTGCGTGATCGTGGTGCTGCATGATCTGAATCTTGCGGCCGGCTATGCCGATCGCATCGTGCTGCTGGAGCAGGGCAGGGTGGCGACCGATGGCACGCCTGCGCATGTGCTGACCGAAGCGAACCTGCAGCGCGTGTATCAGCAGGATGTGGTGGTGCTGCAGCATCCGCGCCGGGGTGTGCCGCTGGTGGTGGTGACCTGAGGGTGCCGATTGTCGCAATTGCCCCCCCGACAGTGCGAAACACCCTCGAGTACATGGTCTCGCCCCCGCCTGGCCGCATGAGTGTTGCGCTGCCGCGCGATTTTCAGTCAGTTTGGCCCTGGTGACGCGGGCTGATTGACGAGCGGCCGCCCAGTTCGCTCTTGAACTGGGCGCGGCGGCAGTGTGAGCATGATTCGTTGATACATGCGGCAATGGTTGGATTTCGAGTGGCATGCCACCTTATTGACATGCCTGAAGACTTGGCCCGTCAAATCCACGTGCGGTTGTCGCAGGACAGAAGTCGTCGGGTCAGGGGTCAAGTAGAGGAGAACTGGAATCTGATCCAGAGCCCAGGCAAGTACTCCTGATCTGCTGTCGTTGATCGTGACCTGCTGCAGTAAAGCGTCGTGTTGCATCGCGACGTATCATTGGCGGCTCGTTTTTCTCAATGGACTGCCCCCCATGAAGCATCATTTCCCCCGCGCCGCGCTGCTGGGTTCGTTGGCTGCAACGGCGTGCAGTGCGCATGCCGCCTCCACCCGCACGGTGTCGATCGAGAAGGCGGCCGACCAGGCCACGTCGATCGAAACGCGGCATGCAAGCCGTGCTGGCGCCGCACCTGATCTGTTCACCACGCACTACTTCACCGGTGGCGCGATGATGATGGCGTGGGGCGATCAGCGCGTGCTGCTGCTCTGCAAGAAGTCGGCATATCTCAAGCTGCCGGGCATGAAGCCTGCGGCCAGCGAGTTGCCGCTGGAGAAGCGCCAGATGGTCGGCTACGAGGCCATGATGGCCGGCTACGGTGGCATCGCTGCCATTGCAGGGCTGGCAGATGGTTCGGTTGAAGTGGCCGACGATGGAAGTGAAGTGCGTCGCCATGCCGAGCGCTCGTGGGCTTATGGCACTGAACGCTACGATGTGATCAGCCAGCGCATGCCGGGTGGTGCGCTGCGCGTACGCGCGTTGAAGACCGCAACGGTGAACACTGCGAAGCCGTCCAAGCCGGGCGCCACCTTCAGCAGCGATGAGGACCAGGCTGCACGCCTGGCCGAGCTGGGTGCGGTGGGCAGCTGGACCGAGATCACGATGTACGACTCGCCCAAGCGTGGCGAGGTCGATCCTCTGTACCCGTTGAATGACTGGGTGTCGGTGACCGGTGACCATGCCGCGACGGTGGCTGAGGCGCGCCGGATCAACGGCTGCGAGTGATGCTCGCTGCAGGGGTCAGAGCCCTTGGCTTTGCCAAGGGATCCGACCCTTTGGCCGCCCCGGGGGCGGATCCTTTCGCGTAGCGAAAGGCTCTGACCCCACCAAGCCTGATCGTTCCATCCATGCGTGCAATAGTCACTTGCGCGCAGGAATCACAGGTCTAGAATGCGCCCCATGAACCGGATGCCGCTCCTGAAGTTTTTCACCCTGACCCGCGCAAGCGCGGAACGGGCGTGCCTGCCTGGAGTGCCACGGGGCCGTTGATCCGGCCATCGATGGACCATCCACAGAGCGCCCTTCGGGGCGCTCTTTTCGTTTCCGCCATTTCATTCCACCCGCAGCACCGAGGAGAACGTGCCATGCACCTGATCGCCGAGACCGAACGCCAGCCGCGCGCCCTGTCGCCAACCGGGGTGCGCGGCCCCTGAAGTTGGCTTTGCAGGAATCTATTTCATGAACACCCACACCCTGTCCCTACGTCGCAACCTCGGCATCATTGCCCACATCGACGCTGGCAAGACCACGCTTACCGAGCGACTGCTGTGGAAAAGCGGCCAGATCCATCGCGTCGGCGAAGTGCACGAGGGCAATGCGACCACCGATTTCTCAGTGATCGAGAGAGAACGCGGCATCACCATCGGCGCAGCCGCCGTGCAGGCGCAATGGGCGCCGCGCGATCTGCCGCCGCATCGACTGACGCTCATCGACACCCCCGGCCACATCGACTTCGCCATTGAAGTCGAGCGCTCGCTGCGCGTGCTCGACGGTGCCGTGGCCGTGTTCTCGGCCGTCGATGGCGTGCAGCCGCAGTCGGAAACCGTGTGGCACCAGGCGCGGCGGCATCGCGTGCCGCTCATCGCCTTCGTCAACAAGATGGACCGTGTCGGCGCCTCGTTAGAGCGCGTGCTGAAGCAACTGGAGGACAAGCTGCAGGCGCGACCGTGGGCGCTGGGCGTACCACTGGGCAGCGAAAGCGACTTCCATGGCTGGGTCGACCTGGTGGACGAGCGCGTGCTGCGCTGGCAGGACGGGGCAGCGGCGCTCATCACCCGCTGGGGCGAGGACGAGCGCGCGCAGTGGCAGGCGCAGCGGCAAGCGCTGATCGAGGCCGTGGCCGATCATGACGACGTGCTGGCCACGGCGTGGCTGGAAGGTGCGGCGGTCGATGCGGCGATGCTGCGCGCGGCGATCCGCCGGGCCACGCTGGCCGGTGCTGGCGTGCCGGTACTGGCGGGCGCGGCCTTCAGGGACAAGGGCATCGAAACGCTGCTGGACGCAGTGGTCGACTACCTGCCGTCGCCACTGGATCGTCCGGCCGTGACCGCAGAAGCCTCGGCTGGCGAGGTGGTACTGCCGCCGGATCCGGACGGTCCGTTGGCCGGCCTGCTGTTCAAGATCACCCACCAGCAGCACGGAGCGCTGAGCTTCGTGCGGCTGTACTCAGGCACCTTGAAGGTCGGTGATGCCATCGCCAGTTCGCAGCACCCGCAGGGGCGCCGCGTCAGCCGGCTGGTGCGCGTACAGGCCGCACAGACCCACGACATCGCGCAGGCCGTGGCCGGTGACATTGTCGCGGTACTGGGCTGGAAGGACGCCGTCAGCGGTGAAACGCTCAGTGGGCGAGGGCAGCCGTTGCGACTGGAGAGCATCCACTCACAGGCACCGGTACTGGCCTGGCGGCTGGAGCCGGCCCGTGCGGCCGGCCTGATCCGCATGGCGCAGGGGCTGGCCAGCCTGGCCCAGGAGGACCCGTCGTTCAAGGTGGAAACCGAGCGCGACAGTGGTGAAACCCTGGTCTGGGGCATGGGCGAACTGCACCTGGAAGTGATGGTCGAACGCCTGCGCACTGAGTGGAAGGTGGACGTTGGCGTTGGCGCGCCGCGTGTGGCCTATCAGGAAACCCCGTTGCGTGCGGTGTCCGGCGTGGTTGGCCGGGTGTCCAAGCAGAACGGCGGCCAAGGCCAGTTTGCCCATGTGGTGCTGGACGTGGCGCCACGCGAGGACGACCAGGTCGTGTTCAAAGACCAGATCGTCGGCGGCGTGGTGCCGCGTGGTTTTATCGCAGCGGTGGAAAAGGGTGTACGCGCGGCCCTGACGTCCGGCCCGCAGGGGCATCCGGTGGTGGGCATCGAGGTGCGTATGGTGGATGGTGAGAGCCATGCCAAGGATTCGTCGGAGATGGCTTTCCATCGCGCTGGCAGCGAGGCGATCAGGGCCGCGCTGGCCGCGGCTGGCACGCAGCTGCTGGAGCCGGTGATGGCGGTGACGGTGCGCTCGCCGTCAGCCTCGGTGGGAGATGTAGTGGGCGATCTCACCCGTCGCCATGGACGCATCGCCCGCATCGACGATCAGGATGGTCGTGCCGAAGTCCATGGCTTTGCTCCGCTGGCGGATCTGGCGGGGTACACCACCTCGCTGCGCTCGCTCAGCCAGGGGCGGGCGAGCAGCGAAGCGCACCTGCAGGGGTATGAGCCGGTGCGCGCTGCCTGATGCATGGAGGGGGAGCCCGTTCGCGGGCTCCCTTTTTATCGACTGGCGGATGATGTGCGTATCCACGCATGGCGTGGATCTACTGCGAGAGGGGGAGTACGTATCCACGCATTGCGTGGATCTACTGCGCGAGAGGGGGGTATCCACGCGTGGCGTGGATCTGCTGGGCGGATGATGTGCGTGACGGGTCGTGGTAGATCCACGCCATGCGTGGATGGAGCCTCACGCGCTGCAGCGCAACAAGACTGCAGAAAAAGCTGGATTAAAGTGATGCCTCACGATAAATTGCGCACCCCCTGCTGATTTGCCACCGACCGCACCCGCCATGCGTGATGACAATGACCCCGGTACCCTGGAGCTGACCCTGCCGCGCAAGCGCGGCCGGCCACCCAAGTTCGGGTATGCCATGAGCGATGCACAGCGGGCGGCGCGCTACCGCGCGCGCAGGGCAGGGCAGGCCAACCACGCTGACGTGCGCTCCTGCAGCGACATGGTTCTACTGGACAAGATCCGCGCCGCCGTCAGTGCCCGCGACACCGAACTGGCCGGCTTCCTGGTCCACGTTCTGTGGCAGCGCTATCCATTGCAGTTGAAATAAATCTGCGCCAGGGTGGCTCTTGCCACCCAGCTTGTTGATAATGCGGGATTCAGGTTGTTCCCGCTGGCGCGCCCGGGATGGCAGGCGTGCATGTTCGACATGACTTTGACGATGACCACCACCAGCGACACTACCACCGAAGCTGCGCAGAGCGGCGCACCCCTGTTCTACACCCGCCCGGTGCCGCTGCAGGCCGACGTGCATGCCGATGTGCGCATCCTGCCGGGCAAGCTGGAGTTTGCTGCCAGCAGCAACTCGATCCCGTTGGTGCTCGGCGAGTTCTCGCTGGCACTGCATCACTTCCCGATCCTGTTCGCCGGCCCGACCGCAGTGCCGATGGCGGCCGTGGGCGTGACCACCGACAACCTATTCATCACCGATGGCCTGTGGGCGGATGAGACCTACATTCCGGCCTACCTGCGCCGCCACCCCTTCATCTTCATCGACACCGGCAAGGACAACGATTTCCTGCTGGGTATCGACGAAGAGAGCCCGCGCATCGTGCGCGGCGGCGAAGAAGGCCAGCCGCTGTTCGTCGATGGCAAGGCAACCGAGATGGTGCAGCAGGCCCTGGAATTCTGCGGCCAGTTCACCCGCGAGCACGAACAGACCCAGGCCTTCTCCAAGGCACTGCTTGAGAACGACCTGCTGGTCGAGCGCAACGCCACCATCCGCCTGCCGGACGGCCGCGAATTCAACCTCAATGGCTTCTTCGTGGTGGACGTGGAGAAGTTCGTCGCACTGCCCGACGCCAAGGTGATCGAATGGCACCGCAGCGGCTGGCTGGCATTGATCCACCAGCACCTGATGTCCCTGGGTCGGTTCAACGACCTGACCCGTCGCCAGGCCGAGCGCAAGCCGGCCTGAGTCCGGTACCTGGCGCGGCGGCACTGCCGTCGCGCCAGCCCAGCAGCGCCTGCAACAGGCGCTGCGCGTCGGCCCAGTCCGGCTCCGCGGCGTTGCCTACACCCCACAATTCGGCAGCCACGTCTTGCATGGTCGCGGCACCGCGCATCTGCAGTACCCCTCGCAGGCGATGGGCGTGGCGGCACAGCGCCCGCCTCGGCGGCGGCCAGCGCGGCGTGCATGTTCGCCACCCGGATGATCTGCGCAGACGGATGGCGTTCGGTGATCCAAACGGGGTAGGGCCCACCCTTGACGGCCGCCACGCGCAATGTGCGCAGGCCTGCAGCATCGTGGGGCCATGGGCTGCCCAAGCGACCCGCCAGTACGGTGTCGCCCCCATCGAATGCACGCGATTCGATCAACCCTGGGCAAGGAGGCTGCAGATCGTTGGCCGAGCCTTGCACCAGCACGATATCTGCCTGTCCTGCACAGATCGCGGCAACCGCAGCACGGGCGCTGCCGTAGGGATGTTCGACGAAGTCCAGGCCGGAATGGTGCGCGGCCAGAGCGGCATAGCCACGCGCAAGGGCAGGGGGGCACACCCGCCTGGACGGAGCCAGGAAAGGGACGCAACTGCGGCGCAATGGCAACACGTATCGGCTCATCGCCGCGCCATGGGGCCGGCGCGTCCTTTGCGGCCGCACTGGCCAACAGGCTCCAGGCCAGCGACCGTCTCTGCCTGGCGGAACTCACAGGGATTCCAGTCGCGCGCGCAGCGCGTAGATTTCGGCGTCGTTTCGCAGGCCCAGCTTTCGCAGCGCCGCGCTCTTCTGCGTGCTGACCGTCTTGATGCTGCGATGGCGCCGCAACGCAATTTCCGACATGGTCAGGCCGCCCAGCAACAAGTGCAGCACCTCGCGCTCATTGCGGCTGAGCGGCTCCGGCGAAGGGGGTAGTTTGTAGGCTGGCGGCAATCGGCGAAGCCCTTGGGAGACGCGGACCACAGCCTCCGACAGCGCAGGCAACGGCTCGCATTTACTGACGTAGCCACTGATTCCCGCATCAAGCAGCGCGTGGATTTCCGCATTCGATGACTGCCCGGAAAATGCCAGTAGCGCGGCCCTTGGCGCGCACTCACGGAGCTTCAGAACCAGTTCCGGACCGGCCAGATCGCGGGGGCCCAGGATCATGTCGATGATGGCCACATCGACCGGATGAGCAGCCATGTATTGCAGCAGTGGCTGACTATGGCCGTGGCTGGCGACGATCCTGAAGCGCCCATCGGTGCCGAGGTGCTGTGCTACGCCAAGACGTACAACGTCATGATCGTCAAGCAGTACCAGCCGAAGACGACGCGGTGCCGGGGTTCCGTTCATGCGCAATGAGGTGATCGTCGCCCAAGGGGCGTGGCGCTCATTCTGGCGCTGCGGTCGCGGCGAACATCGAACAAGTACGATTTTTGCGATTTTTCCTAAAAATTCGATGCAGATGCGACGCATTCGGGCCGCAATCGGGCGTGGATTTGGTGATGTCCGAGGGTCAGGAGTCTGCTGCGGCGATCAGATTTCAAGACGTTTCCGAGACCCAATTAATGTGACGCGTCACGCCAAGTATGGTTCCGTCGGGTGATGGGTGGCCGACGTCATTCGAATCCTCGCCAGCGCCTCAGCTGCCCTCAGGGCGTTGTCACAATGACGGATCGCCGGTAGCCACGCCCGGGCCATCTACGAAATGATTCGCCCAGACCAATCCAATTATCGTCCAGTGCGGACTTCCGCAGGAAGCCGGGACGCTGGCCGGCATTGAACGGCTATGCGGTGGCCGGGCGCACTTTGCCATTGCACCGAAAACGCCTGGTTGCCAAGGAAGACTGCAATGGGGGCGTCGGTGGCGGACTCATAACATAATATACATTATGCGAAATAAGAGGCGCGCGGCGCAGACTGCGTCGCTGGGCTGCTTTCGTCGGTTCTGCCTATCTGATTGCCGCGGACAAATGACGAAGCAGGTAAATCTGTTACCAAGCGCCATGTAAATCTGTTACTTGTTCAGCAATGACTGTGTGTGGCCAGGCAAATCCTTCTAGGTTGGCCGTCGAACGTCAAGGCTGACGTTGTAGCTCGATCTCACGCCTAGACAGGATCTCTTCCCGGCGCAGTAGATCTGACTCCCAGGCACTTAGAAGATCAATGAGCGGACGCCATGGACTGTCCTCTGGTAGTGCATCTTCCAACAGCTTCATTCCGCGAGGAGCATCCGAACTTGGCGGTTGCCCAGCGATCTCTCCATTAGCCGTCCGATTCGACGGAAGCACCAAATGACGACCGTACTGAGCATAAAACGCCTCGACGAAGCCCTTGAGCTCGGGGCCTGAGCCGCGCCCCCCGAGTTCTCGTCGGAGATTCCGCTGAGTGCTGAACAGTCCTCTGTGAAGAAGGGAAATTATTGCTGAGAAGGCTTCGTCTTGATTGATTGGATCGCGCACAGTCCCGCTCCTGATGCGAGGGTCTGAGCCTCATTCTGCGCCGATTTTGACTCCCATCAAGTGCCCTCTCCTATTCATGCCCGCACTACGATTAGCGCGCGGAAACGCGCCCATGTCTTTGCGGATCACCAAGTAACCTGACAGGCTCAGTGGGTTGAGACATTTCCCCCACAGGTTACCTGAGTGACAAGCCGTGGCATTCTTGCGGCATGCGCTGGGATCTACCACCGGAAACGACCGCATCTGCTCATGCCAGGGCGGACGTCACGACGGATTGGCTCGATGCGGATACGTTCGAGGCCCTACTGAGTCCGGACGCCCTCCAGGGCCGGACCCTGCAGCAATGCATGCAATCTGACGACGTTTTGGGCGTGTGGATTGCAGAGCGGAGGCGCTATCTCTTTCCTCCGTGGCAGCTCGACCCTGCTGGGACACCACGGAGTGGCCTCTCTACAGTGCTGGCGCTACTGCGTGGTAAATTCGGCGTTTCAGGCGGCAGGCCTACGTCGGGCTGGGAGGAACTCGAATGGCTTGTTGCTCCCCACGCTCTGCTGCAAGGTCGCACTCCATCAGACATGCTGGCTTTGGAGCCTGGGCTGGTGATTAACGCCGCGCGGCAAGACTTTTCTGCCTGGAGCGCGGACGCAAGATGGTGACGGAACTTCCCCAAGCCAGGCGCGACCAAGGAAAAGGAGCCCATGCTGGCGATCGACGCTGCGCGCATGCTGGTGCATTGGAACCAGAGCCATCCGGATAAGAAGCCGGCGCAGCGGGTAACGGACAAGATCGTAAAGCACACTGGTCAGTTGGCTGTCGATGCTGGCTGGGCAGGCGCGGCTGTCGTCAAGGATGCGATCTCAGGTCACACCTCCGGCATGGTGCTCTTGCGGCAGAAGAAGACCACCATCACGCCCGATATCATTGAAGGTGTGGCAGTTGTGCAGAAGCCGTTGAAGATCAAGAAGGACTAGTCGTCAGTAGATTTGGAGCGGGTCGTGCCGCACACCACGACCCGCTCCTGGCATTGGCACGGCCGTCAAGCGGTCGTTTATAGACTCTCAGGAGAACCGGCGCTTGGTTATTTCCGCCCGGTCTTCATCCGTCAAGTCATCGATGTGGACGTATTGCGTGCCCTCACCTCTGGGCGGCGAGATCAAGCGTGTGACATCCGCCGCATGTTCCTTCCCAAGCCGGGGAGAAATCAGGCCGACCACCGTGCCATCCGGGTCAATTCGCCATAAGGCCACGCGATAGTAAGTTCGGGGAAAGCTGGCTCCCTCACCATTCGGAAAAGTAAAGTACCAGCCGTCAGCCGGCAGGTGCGTTGATGCGTCGTTGGCCACTAGCTATCACTCCGAAAGTCTTGGTTGTAGGTAATCGTTAGCGGCGAAGGGTCGACCTTCTTAAGTCATTTGTGGGATTTTTCTTTGAAGCCTGAATGACTGATTGCCAATGCACCTGCAATGAGTAGCGACAGCCCTGTGCCAGTCCATGCGACCCAAACGAACGCTTTCTGAAATGCTTCCTTGGCGGCTGCGGCAACCGCTGCCCCCTGCTCCGCCGGAAGATTCTTGGCGATGTGTAACCAGTGATCTACATTGCCGCCCTCACTACTTGCAAAACGCGGATGTAGTGGCAGCTCGAAGGAGTGGGTAAACCCTGCAGCCAGGATGCTGCCAAGAACTGCGATCCCCAGCGCTCCGCCCAGTTCAAAGGAGACCTCTTGGATCGATGCCGCCATACCCGCTTTATCCATCGGTGCGTTCCCGAGAATCGCGCTGGAGGCGACGGTGACGCAGGTGCCTAAGCCTATGCCGAACAGGCCCAGCGACAAACAAAGCAGCAATGGGCGCTTGTCGAGGACAAGCGAATTATCCCCCTGCCCGATTCGATCACTTTGGACGAGGGGGCCGCGTTCCCAATCAACTTCGTCACCGCCTACCAAGCCCTCAGGCGTGTTGGCCAATCTCGGCTTCACAGCAACTGATATCACCGGTGGCCATGGCGGAACCATCGAGCGAGGCGCATCCGCCGCGGTCCGCCTTGCGCTGCTGCCCGATGACGGCCCTACAGGCGGCTTCTTCGGTGCTGACGGCAGGGAGCCCTGGTAGTCTGCTAAAGGAGCTCCACACCTGGCGCTGGAACGTCTCGTCCTTCTTCTTTGCTTTCCAGCCCAGATCCAACGCTCTGCGAAGGTGGTCGACGGTGTTGATGTCCACATCCGCCGTGGTCGCTTCCACCTGGCGGACCAAGCGTAGATATGCATCGGCACCGAGCGCAGCAAGCTCATGGATTTCACGGCCCTTGGCACCGTCCGACGCCAGGGCGACGTCCGCGCAACGAGCTCTGAGCCAGAGCAGTTGCGTGTTCCGCGCGATCGCTGTCGCCGCGGCGAAGTCATTGGCGTCCATGTCCCCCAGCCCTGCGCTCCAGCGTTCCGGGGTGATGTATCGAGGCGTCAGCAGCACGTCGCTTCCTACCTGCAGGTGCATGGAGGCAAGGCAGGCGACGAACACCAACAGTGCCGCTGTTGCGGTGTCGCCTCGGCCACCGCTAGCTGCAAGTTCTGCCGAGCGCGCTCCTGGTCACGGTCAGCGCGCTCGGCAGCCAGCTGGTCGCGGTGAGCGTCCAGCACGGCCTGCTCGGCCGCCCCGGCGGCGCGGGCATGCTCGGCGGCCGCTTCCAGCGCCGCGTTCCAGCAGCGTTGCGCCAGCGCGGACACCGCGCCCGGTACATCCGGGCGCTCCTGCTCACGGGCACGCTGGCGCAGTCGCGCACCGACGCTGCCCCACCAGCTGTCCAAGTGACGGGTCACGCTATTGGGCGAGCCGGTGCCCAGGTGGGCGCGGATCCGCTCCACGGTGGGTCGTTCGCCCTGGCTGACGATGTCGTCGGCGGCGTCATGGACGTCCAGATCGGTCAGGCCTCGAGCCGTAGCAGGGTCTGATTGCCGCGGACAAGTTGCCCATGTTCCGGAGGAAACCCGCCTCTTTTGTCGCGGATACTCGCCCATGTTTTCGCAGAACCCCGAATAAGATGCCCTGTTTTTCGCGTTGCCGCGGATAAGGTGCCCCTTATTTCATTAATGGCCCACTTCCGCCAGTACAGGCGGATCGCCCGATCAGTCTGCGTAGAGATGATTCGCGACAAGCCAACTATCGGCAAGAAGAATCCGGCCGGAGTTTCCTTCGCACCCTGGACGAACCCGCGGAGCATTCCAGTCATCAGATTCATGGTCGTCACCTCGCCCAATGGTGGATCAGATGTATCGGTACCGGGAGAATGGCAAGCTCCTGCAAGAGCACCCGCCGCCTCTCAGTTGATGAGGTCAGCGTTCTCGTACAAGGGTTGAAGGTCGGCCAGGGTGATCTTGGCCTGACAAAGAAGAATAAGCGCGAAGTACAGATAGCAGAATAGGAACGTCCAAGACGCAGCGGTGACCGAGTCGCCGGAGGCCGAGAGGCTGTTCAATCGTGAAGCGGCATTTCCGTGTGCCGCATTGTTGCGACTCGCATAGAGAAGCGGGCGCACCAGGAAGGACAGCCAGTGCTGCTGACTGTTGAAGCTCCCTGTCACGGTGCCGCTTGTCACGCTGGCCCCTAAAGCCTCCTGCCGGAGCAGAAGGCTGGCTTGGTGGACAAGCGCCCTTGCCTTCTTGCCATCTTGTGGCTTGATTCCAAAGTCCAGTTCCGTCCCGCAGGACGACTCTGTAATGGCGCACAACTTGGCATACTTCACGCCCATTGAGCTCTTGAGCTTGTCAAGGATGCTCTCGAACTCTTTTTTGAACGACCAATATGCTGCAGGAACGAGGATCAGCCTGACAGCCATGGTGGGGGGCGCACTGGCGTTGTGCTCCTCAACCGCGATGCCGCGGAGGATGTACTGCGCCACAAAGTTGAAGTTCCTCGCTGGCGCATTTTTTAGGTAGCGCTTGATCAGATCCCCGATCGAAATGCCTTGCGCAATCAAGGTTGGAGACGGCGTGGTTGGCACTATCTGATTCAGTCGGGCAGCGATTTCACTTAGCGAGAAGTCGATGGACCTCTTGTCCGTCAACGTTCCTGAGGCGGCGCCCTGCGGACCGCTGAGGAAAAGATCGTTGTAGGAGTTATTGGTGGCTGACCACAGCGAATTGAATGCTAGATCCGGCCGTCGTGGCAGCTGCGAATAGGCATCCAGGAGGCTGGTTGCGGCAACGTACGGGATGTTCACAGGGTTAGACCACGACGTCGGGCTCAGGCTACGGAAGTGCGCGTACCAAGCAAACCGCGCGTGATTCTTTGGGAGCATCTGTGCTTCATGCCGTGCCAGCGAGTAGCCGGTGACCATTTCGCCGAGAATTTCTAGCCTTGTTTTCTGTGGCATGCGCGACCTGACGTCCGTTGTCTGGAGGAAGTGGATCTATCGCTACCGGCGATCAGCGGCGCGTGCTCACGACTATATCGGCCCCTGCCGTCCAATCTTGAGCGAGCCACTGCTGGCACCCAACCGCGCGGCATCGCCCATCCGCAAGGCGATTCCGGCGGAAACTACCTTAGCGCGTACGCTGGACCTGCATGGGGCGGCACCACTCGATTGAGCCCATGCGCGGATGCTGCCATCCGTGCTGAAGCGCTGGCACGGAGGCCACAGGGTGACCGCCATGCCACTAAACAAATCAGGCCGCGTTGCGCCCAGCCTGGCGATGGGTCAGGTCGTTGAGGCGACGCAGCGACATCAGGTGCTGGTGGATTAGAGCCAGCCAGCCGCTGCGGTGCTATTCGACCACCGTGGCGTCCGGCAGCGCGACGAACTTCTCCACATCCACCACGAAAAAGCCATTTCGGATTGCGGAATATCAATCTAACTCATCTCTTCCAGTAGCTGCGGAAGGTGGTTGCGGTCCATGTAGCCTGCCGTTACCCGTGGTCCTCGACCGAGTGCAACGATAATCTCACAACTTCGATGTCCAAGCCGTGCAGCAGCCTTCGACTGATGAGGTTAAAAAGTTTCTTGAGTGCGACCCCGTCGGGACCTTGATCAATGCAGGCAGCAAGCGCTAGCAGCTTGTCACCATTTGACCCGCCAGACGCCGCCGCCAGTGCAGGTTCCACAGTGCTGGACCTGACTCCATTCGGCCGTACCCTCAAGGCGGACAATGCCCTTCTTTGCCTTATCGGCTTTGGAAGCGTTCTGCCATGACGTGTGTCCACAATCCGCGATCGGCACCAGAACGTCATAGTTGGATTTGCTATGGATCTTTTTGTAGAAACGGACGTCCCCGCTGGGCGGCTTAGTGGGTAGAGGCGGTGGGCCTGCGTCACCGGGAATGGCCAGCGGCTGAGCTTGGCTTTCCTGCGCTTCACGAAGTTGCTGATGCAGGCGCGCAATGGTCTGGCGGGCTTCTTCCAGCGCCTTTTCACCTTCGAGGTTTGCTGCGCGCAGCGCTTCAAGCTCGTCATTGCGCGAGGTCTCATCGGTGGCCGCTGAGATCATGCGCGCCCGCCGGGCCTTGAAGTCAGTCATCGGCCGCGGTTCTACCACCGCCTCTGCCGACGCTGCCAGGACGCGCTGCCGCACCTGGCCAACAAACCGATCACGCGCCTGCTCATCAAGGCTTTCATCCGTTGGAAGCAGCTTGGATGCTGTCCAGACAGTTGAGTACAACCGTTCTGAGTCACCGGTCTTGGGCCAGTAGAGTCGGGCTGCCCCCAGATAGCACGAGTTGAGCTTTCCCACCTTGGAGCTCAGGCCCCAGGATGCATCATCATCAATGGAAACCACCTGCGCCAGGCCGGCCAAATCGTAGGCGAGTTTTTCGCCAAGACCCGGCAGCAGTTCCTCACCATCCAGGTCGCAAATTACAACGATTGGATGGACCCGCGATGCGTTCTGGATGGCGTCGGCCAACCGAATGCCATCGACCTCCCCTGTGGCCTGGATCAGCTCATTGGGCGCAGCCTGCCCGTTGAACGACCAGGCCGGCCATTGCTGCAGGATCTCGCGGACAATCCTTGGGCATTTGGCACTGACGATCTGTGGTGCCACCATCGACCCGGTGGATTGGGCAGACAGGGTGACAAACACCTCGACGGCATCTGGGCGCGAGAGCACCTGAAGTTGGGTTTCAAACAGGAGTTCGGCGCTGGTGAACTCATGCAGTCGCAGCACCGTGAGCTGTTCGCCATCCTGAGACAGGGTCTGCAGTTGGTAACTCCCGTCGGGGTTGCCGCGTGTCCTGGAGCGGAAGCTTCCTGTCTGAGCAATAGGTGACGCGACGCCCTTCTGCTGCAGCCAGGTTGTCACCAGGCCCAAAATCCTCTGGCTCAGCTCCGAGGCCTCAGTGGGGCTGAGATGATCGGCGGTGAATGCATACTTGGCTAACGAAGGCATCGGGTCTCACTTCCTTGAGGATGATGCGCGAACTATCGCGGCGTTGTCGGCAATCTAGACCGTTGATCGGGCGCTCGCAACAGCAGGCCCCTGCCTGCTACGGCAGTGGCCTGGGGCCCGCACTGGTCGCCTGACGGGGGCTGCGTTGCCGCAAGCGCCCGCGGCAGCTGGCCCGCCAGGCGAGCTAGGGTGCAGTCGGAGCGGACCGACGTCGCCCTCGGGGCGCTTGCGGGGTGGCCTTTTCCAAGGCGGCGCGCAGCTGTTGCGGCAGGTCGCCGAGAGCGGCCAGTTGGGCGGCGGATCTTTCGGCCAGTGCCGTCTGCACGTGCAGCTCGCGCTGGGCAGTCGCCATCGCAGCGTCGGCTTGCCGGCGGGCGGTCTCGGCACTGGCGAGATCACGGGCATGCCGGGCATGGGCCGCGCTGGCCGAACGCTCGACCTCGCGCA
Source organism: Stenotrophomonas sp. NPDC077659 (assembly GCF_050268705.1). Taxonomy (NCBI): domain Bacteria; kingdom Pseudomonadati; phylum Pseudomonadota; class Gammaproteobacteria; order Lysobacterales; family Lysobacteraceae; genus Stenotrophomonas; species Stenotrophomonas sp. NPDC077659. Next base: position 33,582 of record NZ_JBNNHG010000021.1, read on the forward strand.
GGGCTTGCCGGGCGCGATCGATCTCGCCCAAGGCATGCTCTTCAGTGGCACGGATATGGGCACGCAACTCCCCGCGCTCCTGCTCGTGCTGCCGTCCAAGGGCCTCCAGTTGTGCGGTCGTGGTTGCCAGCTGCTGATCCAGTCGATCATTGCGGGCGAATGCGCCGTCACGCTGGCGTTGCAGGTCATCGGCATGGATAGCCAGCTGCTGCAGTTGTTCCCGCAAAGCGGCCACGGCCGTCTCCTGCACGTTGGCCTGATGCCGCGCCTGATCCAGCAGCGCCTCGCGCTCGGCCTGGCGCTCACGCTCGGCCTGCCATTGCGCTTCCCACGTCGCCCGCGCCGCCTCCAGCTCATCGCGTTGGCCGGCGAGCGCAGCGTGGGCATGCTCCGTCGCCATTTCCAATGCCGTGGTCCAACAGCGCTGCGCCAAGGTGTCGACTGCCAGCGGGAGCTGTGGCCGCCCCTGCTCGATCGCGCGTTGGCGCAAGCGTGCGCCAACGCTGGACCACCAGCTATCGAGGTGGCGGACCACGGTATTGGGCGAGCCGGTGCCCAGGTGGGCGCGGATCCGCTCCACAGTGGGGCGTTCGCCGCCGGCGACCAGGTCGTCAGCGGCGTGATGGACATCCAGCTCAGTAATGCCGCGGGCCATGGGGCCTCCAGAGTGTTTGAGGAGCTCAGTCGTGCGCGTACCTCCGATAATGTAGAATTATCGGAAATAGCCGGTACCGCATGTAGTGAGAAGTACATATTACATATGAAAATCATTACTTCACCGACCGTTGATCGGCTCCTCACCCTCCCCGATCCGGCGAAATTGTCTGAAGAGGCAGCGGCCGCCGCCGACCAGATCCTGGCTGCGGCGCGCAGCGCCAACACCATGCGCAGTTACCGTACGGCCCTTCGCTATTGGGCCGGGTGGTACCAGGGTCGCTACGGCCAGCCGCTCCGCCTGCCGCTGCCGGCGGCAACAGTAGTGCAGTTCATCGTCGACCACCGCGAGCGTGACACCCCGGAGGGCGTGCGCTGGGAGCTGCCGGCCGCGCTGGACCAAGCGCTGGTGGCGGCCAGGCTGAAGAGCCGCCCCGGCCCGTGGCGGCTGGCCACCCTCACCCATCGCGTCTCGGTGCTCAGCAAAGTCCATCAGCTGCAGCACCTGGCCAATCCCATCGACAACGTTGAGGTACGCCAACTGCTGGCCAGCGCCCGTCGGACCGCGCACAGACGCGGCGAGCGCCCGCATAAAAAGGCGGCGATCACCCGCGTGGAGCTGCACGCGCTGCTGGCCACCTGCGGGCCCGATCTGGCCGGCCTGCGCGATCGAGCCCTGCTCTGCTTCGGGTTTGCCAGTGGCGGCCGCCGTCGCAGCGAGGTGGCGGCAGCAACCCTGGCCCATCTGCGTGCCCTGCCCGAGGGCGGTTTCGTCTACCACCTGGACCAGGGCAAGACCCTGCAGGACGGACCCAGAACCGGCGGCAGTCCGGACAAGCCGCTATTGGGCGTGGCCGCGACGGCTCTGCAGGCCTGGCTGGACGCGGCCAAGCTTACCGAAGGGGCGCTGTTCCGCCGGGTCTGGGGCAGCCGGGTCGGCCCAGCGCTCAGCGACCGTGCCATCGCGCTGATCATCCGACGGCGCGCCACCTTGGCGGGACTCGAGGGAGACTTCGGCGGTCACAGCCTGCGCTCGGGCTTCATCACTGAGGGTGCCAGACAAGGGGTCGCCCTGCCCGCGCTGATGGCGATGACCGACCACCGCTCGGTCGCCAGTGTGATCGGCTATTACCAGCACGGTCGGGTGGCCGACAATCCGGCGGCGCAGCTACTGGAGGAGCCGTGACCGCCCGAAGCCGGGGGGGGGGCTGCTACTGACACTGGGGGGTGCAGGGATCCTGCTGTGGCAGCCCGATTGTAGGCGGCCCGCAGTACAATCGGCCTCAGCACCGTGTGCGCGGAGTTCGCACAGAAGGAGGGGGGATGGATCCATCGAGCTGCATGTATCGCCAGAACGATTGGAATACATCCGAGCGGTTGTTCAAAGAGGTTCATGCCGGCAACGGGGATGTCATCGTCCCGCACGGCCATAACGACCTTGATCGATACGGCCCAAGGCGGCAGCGTGACGTCTACATCGCTCAACAACCCGCGCGCCCCCCTTCACTGCGAACTACCCTGCGCCCTGTGCAGCCCAGGTGCGGCGCTGGACGGCTCGACGCCGAACATAGGGGCTGATTTGCACGCGCGCAGGGAAGATCCGCGCAGGCGCTTGTGCCTGGCATTCTCCGGCGCGACACGTTGCCACCAGCACACAACTACGAGAACAGGGGAGTTCAGTAATGGAGCGTACGTCGCAAGGGGCGTTGTGGAGAGTATGGGACTTTCACTGCCATACGCCGGCATCGTATCAATGGAGTGGCTCGCCGAACTTGCGTGGAGCCGTTGGCGAGGCCAGGCAGGCGATCGTCAAACAGACAGTTCTTTCACTGAAGAATGCCGAACCGGACGTCTTCGTGATCATGGACTACTGGACATTCGATGGGTACTTGGCGCTGGCCGAGCATGTGCGCCAGCACCCGGAGGAGCTCCCGAACAAGCAGATCTTCCCCGGTATCGAGCTGCGTGTGGAGAGCTCGCTGGACAAGCGACTCAACGTACACCTGGTTATCGATCCCACAGTAGAGCGTCAGGTCCTCCAAGACGTGCTGAATGACCTGAAGGTCAGCCTTCGTGCCGGCGAACGGGGCCTGAGTGAAGCGTGCCTGACGCAATACGCCCGGGAGCTGGGCGCAGACAAACTTGGCCGCCACGGCTTCGATCCTGAGCGTGTGGCCCAGGACGCGGAGTACGCATTGGCGGTCGGATGGCAAACCGCCATGGTGACGCCCCAGTCCTTGGCCAAAGCACTGGATACACTGGGCCCGCGCGGACTGGTTCTGATGCCTTGGGACACTTATGGAGGCCTTAAAGACATTAAGTCGGGGCCGCACTATGCGGAGGTCAGGCGTCACATGACCGCCGCGAGCATCTTCGAGTGCAAGGACCAGGGCAACCGCGACGCCTTTCACGGCGTCAGGTCGGCCGCCAATGACAAGTACTTTGATGCCTTCTGGGAATCGCTGGGGTCGACGCCGCGCTTGTGCGTGCGCGGTACAGATGCCCACAAGCATGCAGACTACGGCGTGTTCCCGAACGGCATGAAGACGTGGATCAAGGCTGAACCCACCTTCCAAGGAATGTGCCACGCGATCAAGGAGCCATCGTTCCGTTCCTACATTGGCGACATCCCGCCCAAGCTCGCGCAGGTGCGAGACAACGGTCGCCTGTTCATGAAGCGATTGAAGGTCATGCGAAAACCCACGGCCACCCTCACCGAGAGGTGGTTTGACGGAACGGACATTGAGCTGAACCCGGATCTGGTGGCGATCATTGGCAACAAGGGTTCAGGCAAGAGCGGCCTGGCGGAAGTTTTGGCCTTGGCCGGGAATTCCAAAGCCCATGAGTACTTCACCTTCCTGATCGATGACCGTTTCAAGAGCGGGGCCACTCAACGAGCCGCAGCCTTCGAGGCAGCGCTGACATGGTGTAACGACGATGTCGGACAAGTGTCGTTGGACCACAGGTTCAAAGAGGATCAACCCGAACGCGTGAAGTACATCTCGCAGGACTACTTCGAGATGCTCTGCAACGATCACATCAATGGACAGTCCGATCAGTTCAGTGCAGAGATTCGGCAAGTGCTCTTCTCCCACCTGGACAGCGCTGACAAGGGATCGCACGCCGGTTTAGATGAGTACCTCGCGGACAAGGAGCGGCCCACGCTCGAGCGCGTCAGCGCTCACCGAGTCGCGCTCGGCGAGATCAACCACGCGCTCGCTGACCTGGAGCGGCAAGCAAGCGCAGGCCACCTCAATGAACTCAGGGAGCGTCTGGCATCCAAGGAGCTCGAGCTGGGTGATCACAACGCAAAGATGCCCGCCGAAGTCCTGAAGCCTGAAGCCAGTAGTGATGACCCGTCCCCGGAGGCGGAGCGCCTTAAGGTCATTGCCGAGGAGCTCGCGATTAGAGAATCAACCCGGCAAAGCTCGGAGGCAACTCGGCGGATGCTTGCGTCACGCCGCACTAAGGTGGCGAGCGTCGCACAGCGCCTGGACGATTACGCCGCACAGGCCGCACAGCTCGGGGCGAGCCTGGAAAAGGAGCTGGAAGAAGTGGCGGTCAACATCCAGCCGTTAATTACCATCGACGTCAAGTCGGGGCTTCTGCGGCAAGTAGCGGCAGATGATGCACTTCATATCGAGCAGCTCGTTATACAGGAATTGGAGCATCAATCCGTGCGACAGGCGCTGGAAGCCGAGCAGAAGCAGCTTCAGGAGAAGCTGGATGGCCCTTCCAAAGCCTACCAAGAGTATCTTGCCACTCGCGCGACCTGGGAGCGCGTTCGCGCCCAGATTGTTGGAACCGACAGTCAGACCGACACCGTGGCTTTCTACAAGTCCAGAATTGCAGAGCTGTCCACCCTGCCCGATCGATGCAGGGAGCTGCAGGCGAAGCAAGATATGATTGTGCGGCAGATTCACCAAGAGCTCCTTTCAATTGCGGAGTCGCGTCGACCACTCTTTGATGGTGTTGAGGAGATTGTCAGGTCAGTTCCGGGCGTGGCTGAAGAGCTCAAGGTCGCATTCCAGAGCTCGCTGTTCTTTGATCGATCTGCCTTCTTCGAAAGTTTCTTTGCGCAGATTAAGCAGAACACGGGCGGCTTCCGTGGCGAGGTGGAAGGAGCATCGAAACTGAGTGGACTGATTCGCTCGATAGACTTCAACGACACGGAGAAGGTTGTTGCGGGCCTGCGAGCTATTCGCAACGAGATCACGCAGAATGGCGACAACGAACTGCCTTTGCTGCCGATCCTGAGAGCAAAGGTTGAGGCGGCGGACTTCTATGACTCCCTGTTCGATCTTCGCAACTTGGAGGCTAAGTTCTCACTTAGCTTGGCAGGCACAAGCATTCAGCAAATGTCGCCGGGACAACGAGGTGCACTGCTACTAATCTTCTACTTGCTGGTCGACACTGATCCAACCCCTCTGATCCTGGATCAGCCAGAGGAGAATCTCGACAACCAGACGGTCTACTCAATGTTGGTTCCGATCATCCAGCGAGCTAAGCAGAGCAGGCAGATCGTGATGGTGACGCATAACGCCAATCTGGCGGTGTGCTGCGATGCTGAGCAGATCATTCATGCGGAGTTTGATCGCGCTGCCGGTTTCGTTTTGCGTTATCAAAGTGGGGCGATTGAGAGCATGGAGCTGAATCGGTCGGTGCTCAACGTGCTGGAGGGGACCACTCCAGCATTTGAGAATCGGCAGGCAAAGTACCTCCACTAATAGAGGTGCCGACGCTCGCCCTCTCGCGAGCGTCGGCTGCACTGAATGTGGACAGCAGCTCGAGTTTCGCCCCCTGGCTCAGAGAGGGAGGTCCGGCGCAATGCTCCTGGGGACATGGCGCACCTTATCGGCCCGCTTGAGAATCCGCTCCCTTTCTCGCCCCAGAGCGATGACATACGCTCGATCCTCTTGTCGAACGCGGCCCTTGTCGCAATAAGCGAGTTTCTTCTGTTCGTGCAAGCGCAGGTGAATCGGGCAGCTCTGGCGCGCACCTGGCTGATGCAGCGCCCAATGTGGGGAAGGACCGAATAGATCACACAGCATGGACTGCCTGTTTGAACGGTCGACCAGCGAGTGTAGACGGGCAAGATTTGCAATCCACGCCTCGAACGAGCTTATATAACTGGACGCCGTCGCGTGCATGTCTGGCAACCGGATAGCGACCTCAGAGCGTCGATTCCCAGGGAGACGATCTATGCGAGACACGCTCATCCGCTCGGAAATCTCGCAAAGCTCCTCGCGCCGCTGCAGTAGCCATACGGCGTATGCCTGGCCGGCACAGCATAGGTGCGGCCTTAGAGTCACGGGAGCCCATCTATTTCGCTGAGTGCGGCCGCCGCCTACTGTTCTCATCGCATGGATTCGGCAGCTGGAGTGTCCTCTGAGATAGGTACGCCTAATTTGACGTGCAATGCACCTAAGAAGCTGCTCGTATGGCCTGATGGCAGCCTCGTGATCATCGGCAGGAAGCGGTAGCAGGAGTGCGGTCTTTGGACGCTGCTTGAAAGAGGTTGGTGTTGGCAACAGCGCTTTCCGTACCATCGAGTTCGGGAACTGGATCAGTGCGTACCAGTAATTGCCTGCATTGCTCTCAGCGCGATTTCCGCTCCAGCGTATTGTCGATTCACCGCTGTGAGCCCTCTGGCAACCGTCGAGCGAGTCATTAGCAGCCCTAAGCCAACGGTGCAATTGGTCTAGGGTTCGCGCGTATGACGCTGTCTTACGGGCGCTCAGTGCACCGGACACGTCGGACTGCAGTAGGGCTCTCCCGCACGATTTACATGTGAAGCCGTGCACCAGAGTCCCTTTCGTGTCCAAAGCAATTCGACAGGACGGGCAACCGGTCCTCAATCGCACTCGATGCAGGACGCAGCGAACAAATCGGTCATCTTGTTGATATTGGTAGTGTCTCCCAACTTGGATGCAAGCTGGACAGTAACGGAGAGCTTCAGCATCCAACCATCTGATTGGCTCAGCCAGGACTGACTGAACATCGCGCAGCTGGTCCGAATGGTTGTGCGGGCGTTGGTCGTAAAGCCCCTGCTCCGAGAGATACACGGTGGAGCGCGAAAGCAGAAGGCACCAGTCTTGGCGACCATTCATCCACTTAGCATCGAAGCCGTTGAACAGGGTGGTCTCAACCCCCCACGTCAGAGTAGTTGTCGCCCGGATAAGATCCTGCAGTGGGGCGATAAC
>NZ_JBNNHG010000022.1:0-38671 GCF_050268705.1 Stenotrophomonas sp. NPDC077659
CACCTGCCGCTGGTGGGCGGTGATGGCGAGGGCGCCGAAATGGCCTACACGCTGGGGCCAAGCCGGAACGGCCGACGAACAGGAAGCCGCGCTCGGCGATCGGCACTTCGGTCAGGCCGTTGAAGGTGCCCCAGTTGTGCACCTGCAGGCGGCGCATGCGGAACTGCTGCAGGCGCGGGTCCGGCAGGCCGTCGTTGAACAGGGCGGGAGTGTGCTTGGAAATGGCCATGCGGTGCTCGGGTCTCTCAGGCTTCGGCAGCCGGGGTTTCGCGCAGCTGGCGGTACACCGCCGAAAGCTGGGACACGTCTTCGGCGGAGAACAGCAGCTTCAGCGCCGGCGAGACTTCGTGGCGGTCTTCCTGGCCGCCAAGGCGGGTCAGGATGTGGTTGTCCTTCATCTTCTGCACGGCCGAAGCAACGCGGCGGTTGAAGCCGGCGCGGTCGGTGGACAGGTTCTTCTCGTAGATGGCCAGTGCCTCGGCCATCTCGGCATCGGCGACGACGGCGCGGTTGCCGCGCGCATCGGCCTCGGCCAGCTGCTGGCGCAGGAACAGCAGCAGCACCGAATCGATGAAGGTCAGCGGCGAGGTACGCAGCAGCACCGGCGCATCCACGTCTTCGGTGTCGGCCTGGCGGGTGAATGCCACGCCGCTGTCACGGTCCAGGACCAGTTCCAGGAACAGATCAGCCAGCGCCGAACGGATGGCCGCTTCACTGCGGATCAGCGCCGGCCACAGCTTGGCGTGGCGCAGCTGGTCGATGCTGGGGCCGATCAGCAGCTGGCACAGCGCGCGACGCGCATCCAGCGGCAGGCGACCGGTGTCGCCCATGTAATAGACATCGTTGCCGCGGCGCGGCCCTGCAGCGGCCACTGCCGGCTCGGCCTCGTAGACATCTTCGGCCAGGTCGGTTGCCGCTGCTTCGATGGGATCTTCATGCCAGCTCATGGCGTCTCTCCTGGGTGAACCAAACCAGCGGAATACGTGCGCGGCGCACTTGGCCGTCGCCGCCGCGCCATTGCGCAAGCTCCTGCTCGCCGGCAACCACGTTGCCGAAACGCGTACCCAGCGACAGGTAGCCGATGACGCTGCCCAGGCCCTGCGGCGCTTCGCGCTGGGCCAGGGCTTCGGCGATGCTCAGGCGCGGCTGTGCGTCCAGCAGCTCGTGCAGGTCGCGGCGCAGGGTACGGAAGTCGATTTCCGACGAGGCCACCAGGTCGCCCACGCTTTCCAGGCTGATGGCGGCCGCATCGTTGTATTCGACGTTGCCATCGACCTGCGCGCTGCGCGGATCGTGCAGTTTCCACTGCGACCACGAGCGCAGGCGGCTGGTGGTCAGCTGCAGGTCGCGGCCGATACTGCGCTGGGCGGGGAAATCGTCGCGCAGGGCCAGTGCTTCGGACTGCGCCTGCTTCAGCAGCTGGTTCAGGCGGCGCTGTTCCAGATAGCCTCGGCTCTGCACGAAGCCGCGCAGGCTGCGCGCGAAGTTCTGCAGCACGTCGTGCACCTGTCCGCCGCGTTCCAGCATGGTGCTGGTGAAGCCGCGCAGGAAATTGCGTTCGTTGCGGTCCAGGCGGCGGGCGAAGCCGCGCGCAAGCACGGCCTCCAGCGCGGCGTCGAGCTGGGCGCTCTGTTCGGCATCGTTGAGCAGGCGCCAGAACGCCTGGAAGCTGCGGCCGGCATCGCTCTCACCGATGACATCAACGCCTTCGAACAGCTGCGACAGCACATCGCCACGCTCGCCTTCGTCGTCGATGATGCGTTCGCGGAAATCACGGTTGAGCTGCTCGAAGTCATCGCGCACGCGGCGGAAGTCTTCGGTCAGTTCGTCAGCCAGGCCGATGATCTGGCGGGTACGTTCCAGCGCGCGCTTGCCGTCGAGGGCCACCACGCGACCGGCGCCGACGCGGGCGATCTCGGCATCGATGCGATCACGCTCGTCATGCAGCGCGGACAGGCGCGCATCGGGATCGGCTTCGGTCTGTGCGGCCAGTGCCGAGAGCTGCTCGATGACCAGGGCCAGGCGGCTTTCGGTGGCGGCCACGCGGGCCTGCTCCAGGCTGTCGGCGAAACGGATCGCCTGCAGCGCCGGGGTCGACAGTTCGTACTGTTCCTGGTCGGCGCCTTCGGGCAGGCGGCGCTCTAGCCAGCCCTGGGCCAGCCAGTGGGCGATATAGGCCTGGGCGGTACGCGGCAGCTCGCGCGACAGTTCGTCGCCGGCCAGCTGGTCCAGCGCGCGTTGCAGGCGCTCGTTCAATACCGACGACGGCAGCGTGCGCTCGCCGTCCATCAGCAGGCTCTGCAGCAGGCCGATGATTTCCGGGGCGTGGTCAGCGGCAAGCAGCTTCCACTGGGGCTGTTCACGCAGGTGGCGGTAACGGGCAATACGTTCGCGGTGCTTCATGCAGCGAAAAGAGTCATGGACGCTGGCGGCTGCGGGCAGCCATGCACGGCCGCCACAGGGGCAGCCGTGGACGTGCCGGCCACGCGGGGCCGGCGCGGTGCGGGCAAGCGGCTCAGCGCTTGCCGCCCACTTCGATGAAGCGCAGGAACTCGGCGCGGGTACGCGCGTCGTCGCGGAAGCTGCCCAGCATCTTCGAGGTGACCATACTGACGCCACGCTTGTGGATGCCGCGGGTGGTCATGCACTCGTGGGCGCCTTCGACGACCACGCCGACGCCGATCGGCTGCAGCACGTCCTGGATGCACTGGGCGATCTGCGCGGTCATCTTTTCCTGGACCTGGAAGCGGCGGGCGTAGGCTTCGACCACGCGGGCCAGCTTGCTGATGCCCACCACCTTGCCGGCCGGCAGGTAGCCGACATGCACGCGGCCGATGATCGGCGCCATGTGGTGTTCGCAGTGGCTTTCGTACTCGATGTCGCGCAGGACGATCAGTTCGTCGTAGCCGGCCACTTCCTCGAAGGTGCGCTCCATGTAGGCGCGCGGGTCATCGCGGTAGCCGCTGAACCAGTCGCCATAGGCTTCGGCGACGCGGCGGGGAGTGTCCAGAAGGCCTTCACGGGACGGGTCCTCACCGGCCCAGCGCAGCAGGGTGCGCACGGCATCCTCGGCCTGGTCCTGGGTCACGTCGCCCTGCGGGGCGGCCTTTTCGTTGTTCTTGCTCATTGCGTACAGCGTCCCGAACGGGGGGCGAGCATCGTACCCGACCGGGGGGTGGGTCGTCCTGTTGGGACGGTTCATCGGGGGTCGTCGTAGCGCCTTGACTGGTATCGGGCTGGAGGGGGTGAGGGGGCTGCGCAGGACACGCCGTGAACCCATCCATGGGGGCTCGATGGCGCCATCCATGGCGCCAACGGTCCTGCGCAGCCCCCTCACCCCCTCCCGGACAGTTTCCTGGCGCGCGGCCGGACCGCCCGAAAGCGGGGGCAAAAGCGGGGGGTTCATGGCTTCGGAAGCACCGCGCGCCTCCGCATTGGTGGGTGCGGACCGTTGGTCCGCACTGCTCCTGCCCTTGCCTTTAAAGAGCCAACCCACCGCGCTCGCGGAGTGATGGGAGGGCAGCGGGGGCCGGGCGGGGCAGGACCGTCCGCGGCATGGATGCCGCGGCCGAGCCCCCATGGATGGGTTTACGGCGTGTCCTGCCCCGTCCGGCCCCCGCTGCCCCACCCGACACCAGACAGGCGCAACGCTTTCCTCAGTACACCGACCCACCCCCAAGCACCCATTCAGCAAAAACTATTGATAGGAATGAAATTAGTAGTATCCTATCTATCTCTTATGGAGCTGCCCCTCGACCAACGCACCCGGCTGCAGATGCAGCTCAGCTCCGGCCTGCTCTATGCAGGGCGGCAGTGGCAGCGCCTGGCCGACAGCCGGCTCGGCAGCTATGGCATCTCCACCGCCTGCACCATGCCCCTGTTGATGATCGGCCGCTCCGGCGGCGGTATCCGCCAGGTTGCGCTGGCCCAGCAGCTGGGCCTGGAAGGCCCGTCCCTGGTGCGCCTGCTGGACAAGCTCTGTGCCAGCGACCTGGTCCGCCGCGAAAGCGACGCCAGCGACCGCCGCGCCAACCTGCTGTGGCTGACCGACGCAGGACAGGCGCTGGTGCGCGAGCTGGAAGAACAGCTCATCGGCCTGCGCCAGGACGTGTTCGGCGAACTTTCCATGGATGAACTGCAGGCCGTGCTGAAGGCATGGCGCCTGCTGGCCGAGGCGGCCGACCGCATCACATAAGCCCGTTGTCCATGGACCACCGCCGCTGCCGTGAATGCGCCAGCGGCTGTTGCCCGTTGCCGTTGTTTCGTTGTCCCTCCCCTCCCCACTTCGCCCCCGCCCCTTCCGATGCCCGGTGAATTCAGTCTCCATGGAGTGTTCGTCCCGACCCTGCTCGGGTTGATGTTGTTGGCCTACCTGATCAACAGCGGTCTGCACGCGCTGCTGCAGCGTGCCGGTGCTTATCGCCATGTGTGGCACCCGCCGCTGTTCAACCTGGCGTTGTACGGGATCGTGCTTGGCCTGCTGTTCCACCTCCTGCGTTGGATGCAATCGTGAACAAGATCGTGAAAAAGACCCTGCCCATCGTGCTGACCAGCGCCGCGGTGATCGTGGCCCTGCTGGTACTGCGCCAGCTGTGGGTCTATTACATGGATGAGCCGTGGACCCGTGACGCCCATGTCGGCGCCGACGTGGTGCAGGTGGCACCGGATGTGTCCGGCCTGGTGGAATCGGTGAACGTTGCCGACAACCAGGCTGTGAAGAAGGGGGATCTGCTGTTCGTGATCGACCGCGCCCGCTACCGCATCGCGCTGGAACAGGCCAAGGCCAGCCTGGCCGAGCGCGAAGCTTCGGTGGCGCAGCTGCGCCGCGAGATCGGCCGCGACCGCAGCCTGCAGGACCTGGTGGCCGCCGAGGACGCCGAAGTGCGCCGTGCCAAGCTGCAGGCCGCCCAAGCCGCGCTGGCCACCGCCCAGGCGGCGGTCGACCTGGCCGATCTGAACCTGGCCCGCACCGAAGTACACGCACCGGCCGACGGCCGGGTCAACGACCGCACCATGCGCGTGGGCGACTATGTGGTGGCCGGCAAGCCGGTGCTGGCGCTGCTGGATACCGGCTCGTTCCGCATCGACGGGTACTTCGAGGAAACCCGCCTGCGCGGCGTGGCCCCGGGGCAGACCGTGGACATCCGCCTGATGGGGGAATCGACGCCACTGCGCGGCCACGTGGAAAGCATCGCCGCCGGCATCGAAGACCGTTACCGCAGCAACGGCAGCACGCTGCTGCCGAACGTGACCCCGGCCTTCGACTGGGTGCGGCTGGCGCAGCGCATTCCGGTGCGCATCGCCATCGACGAAGTGCCCGAAGGCGTTGAGCTGATTGCCGGGCGTACCGCCACGGTGACCGTACAGGCCAACGGCACGAAGCACGCAGGCAAGGCCGGCGCCACGCCGACACAGGCGGGCCTGTGAACGCCGCCCTGCCCCGTCTCGGCCTGATCGTTGCACTGGCCAGCGTGACGGCCTGCAGGACCGTCGGCCCGGATTACGCCCTGCCGGAAGGCTCCGCATTCAAGCGCCCGCAGGCCAATGCCGCGTTCATCGATACCCGGAACCCGGACGTGGCCGCCAACCAGGCACTGCCTGACCGCTGGTGGTCGCTGTACAACGATCCGGTACTCGATGGCCTGATCACCCAGGCGCTGCGTGACAACGTCGAGCTGAAGGCCGCCGATGCACACCTGCGCCGCGCCGCTGCCGTGTACGAGCAGGCGATGGATGCCGGTGGCTTCGAATACGAGGCCGAGGCCGGCGTCAGCCGTGCGCAGCTGTCGGCCGAGTCGTTCCTGCAGGAACACGAACTACCGGTGATCAACCTGGCCGACGGCAAGTTCGCGGTCAGCTACCAGTTCGACCTGTTCGGCAAGCTCAAGCGCGGTGCCGAAGCCGCCCGCGCGGACGAACAAGCGGTGGCCGCCGCCCGCGATCTGGCGCAGGTGAGCGTGGTGGCCGAGGTGGCCGACAGCTATCTGGAAATCTGCCACGCCAACCACGAACTGCATGTGGCCGAGCATTCACTGCAGCTGCAGCAGCGCAGCCGTTCGGTGACCCAGCGCCTGATCAAGGCCGGGCGTGGTACGCCGCCGGAACTGGCGCGCGCCAACGCACAGGTGGCCCTGCTGGAAGCTGCGCTACCGCCCCTGCGTGCACAACGCTCGGCCGCCGCGTATTCGCTGGCCGCGTTGCTCGGCCAGACCCCTGGCCAGCTGCCGGCCGGGGTGATCGACTGCGCCGACGCGCCGGGACTGGCCCAGCCGCTGCCGGTGGGCGACGGCCGCGCCCTGCTGCAGCGCCGTCCCGACATCCGCCAGGCCGAGCGCAGGCTGGCCTCGGCCACCGCGCGGATTGGCGTGGCCACCGCCGAGCTGTACCCGGACATCCGCCTGGGCGCTTCGCTCGGTGCCGCCGGCCTGCTGGAGGACTTCGGCACACCGATGACCCAGCAGTGGTCGATCGGCCCGCTGATCTCCTGGACGCTGCCTTCTTCGGGCACGCACGCGCGCATCCACGCCGCCGAGGCCGGGGCCGATGCTGCCCTGGCCGAGTTCGACCATGCCGTGCTGCAGGCCCTGCGCGAAACCCAGACCGCACTGGACCGCTATGCGCAGGACCTGCGCCGCCTGCAGTCGCTGCGCGAAGCCCAGCAGCAGGCGGCGCTGGCCGCCGAACAGAACCGCCGCCTGTACCAGGGAGGCCGCACGCCCTACCTGTCCAGCCTGGATGCCGACCGCAGCCTGGCCACCAGCGATGCCACCCTGGCCGCAGCCGAGGCGCAGGTGTCGCGTGACCAGATCCATCTGTTCCTGGTGCTGGGCGGTGGCTGGCAGACCACGGTGGCCCCGGCCGCTCCGGCCACCGCACAGGCCACGGCGAAGTAAGCGATGAACGCGCTGACCGACCGCCAGGCCTGGCTGTTCACGATCAAGACCTACCTGGCCGCGATGGCCGCGCTGTACATCGCCATGGCCGGCAACCTGTCGCGCCCTTACTGGGCGATGGGCACGGTGTACATCGTCAGCCAGCCGCTGCTGGGGCCGACCCGGGCCAAGGGCGTGTACCGGATCGTCGGCACCCTGGTGGCCGGCCTGGCCACCCTGCTGGTGCTGCCGGCACTGGTGGAAACGCCCCTGGTGCTGAGCGCGGCGATGTCGATCTGGCTGGCCGCCTGCCTGTTCCTGGCCCTGCTCAACCGCGGCCCGCGCGGCTATGCGTTCCTGCTGGCCGGCTATACCACCGCCTTCATCGGCTTCCCGGCGGTGACCTCGCCGGAGACCATCTTCGACACAGTGGTGGCGCGCAGCGAGGAGATCATCCTCGGCACTGTAGTGGCGGTGCTGTTCGCGTCGCTGCTGTTTCCGGCCTCGGTGCGGCCGATGCTGCACGCACGGATCGGCACGTGGATGGAGGACGCGGCACAGTGGTGCCGGCAGATTCTTGAACGTGGCCGCGCCCATGCCCCGCGCAACCGGCTGGCCGCCGACCTGGTGCAGTTCGAGGCACTGATCGAATTCCTGCGCCGCGATGACCCGCGCCATGCCGGCGCAGCGGTGTCGATGGAACGCCTGCGCGAGCGCATGCTGCTGTTGCTGCCGGTGCTGTCTTCGATTGCCGACCGCCTGAGCGCACTGCGCGGCCACGGCCAGGCGCTGCCGGAAGGGCTGCCGGCGCTGGTCGATGACATCCACGACTGGATCGAAACGCCTGCCAGTGCCAGCGATTACGCCCGCCTGCGCGCGCGCATCAGCGCGCTGAAGCCGCAGGTGGACAGTGACCTGCAGCACCTGCAGCTGGCCAGCCTGCTGCTGCGCCTGGAAGAACTGGTGGACCTGTGGCAGGACTGCCGCACCCTGCAGCACGCCATCGATGAGGGCACCGCGCCGCTGGATCGCACGCATTACCGCATCCGCGCCAAGCGGGTGCCCACCGACAAGCACGTCGATTACGGCATGGCACTGTTTTCCGCACTCAGCGCCGGCGTGGCGCTGATGAGCTACTGCGTGCTGTGGATCGGCCTTGGCTGGGAGGGCGGTGGCAACGGCGCGATGATGGCTGCGGTGACCGCCGCCTTCTTCGCTGCGCAGGACGACCCGGCCCCGAGCATGGTCGCGTTCCTGATGTGGGCCATCGTCGCTTCGCTGGTGGCCGGCGTGTACCTGTTCGGCGTGTTTCCCGCCGTGCATGACTTCGGCCTGCTGGCGCTGGTCCTGGCGGTCACGTTCCTGCCGCTGGGCCTGCTGCTGCACCACCCCAAGAGCGCGCTGTTCGCGCTGCCGCTGACGGTGAACCTGTCGGCACTGCTGAGCCTGCAGAACACCTACAGCGCCAACATCCAGAGCTTCCTCAACTCGTCCATCGCGATGTTCATCGGCATTGGCTTTGCGGTGGTGATGACCCGCCTGTTCCGTTCGGTGGGTGCCGAATGGACCGCGCGTCGCCTGGTGCGCCAGGGCTGGACCACCCTGGCCGAAGCGGCCGAAGGACGCGGCCAGCAGGACCGCCAGCGCTTCGCCGCACGCATGCTCGACCTGCTGGGCCTGCTCGCCCCGCGCCTGGCGGCAACCCCGGAGGGCAGCGACATCGCCTCGGTGGACATGCTCAACGAGGCCCGCATCGGCCTGAACATCCTGCAGCTGCGGCGTGCCCGCCTGGAGCTGCCCGAACGCAGTCGCGAGGCAGTCGAGCACATCCTGGAAGAGATCGCCGCGCACTACCGTCGGCAGATTGCCGCACGCCGGCCGCTTGCCGCGGCCGAAGCATTGCGTGAGCGCCTGGACACGTCGCTGGGCCGTGTCGGTGGCGTGGCCGCCTGCAAGGCACGCGATGAGGCGCTGATGGGCCTGATCGGCCTGCGCTTCGCGCTGTTCCCGGAAGCGAAGGCGCTGGCACCGGGGTTGGTGGACGCCGACGCGCCGTCCATGTAATGCGATCCGCCGGGCATGGCCCGGCGCTACCATCGCTACCCGGTAGCGCCGGGCCATGCCCGGCGGCCTTTCGCCCCGACAACAGGACGGTTCAATGAGTTACGACATGATGGTGTTCGAGGCCAGCGCCGCACCACGCGATGCGGCGGCCTTCATCGCTTGGTTCGAGAAGCAGGCGCAGTGGGGCGAGAATCACGAGTATGACGACCCGTCGGTGAGCAGCCCGGCGCTGCAGGCGTGGTTTGCTGAGATGGCGCGGGAGTTCCCACCGTTGAACGGGCCACTGAGCAACGACGATGACGACCGTGCCGAGGTGACCGATTACAGCATCGGCCGCGAGGTGATCTACGGGGCGTTCGCGTATTCGGTGGCCGAGCGCGCGCATGGGCGCGTGCAGGACCTGGCCGAGAAGCATGGGGTGGGCTTCTTTGATGTGAGCGCCGATGAAGCAGCGATCGTGTTTCCCGACGGACTGGTGTTGATCGCGGAATGAACGTGGCGGCAGGGCTGCACCCTGCCCCTGCCGGATCAACGCCAAAGGCCGCAACCTGCAGTAGATCCACGCCATGCGTGGATGCTTTTGTAGCGTCGAACCATGCTCGACTGCCGACCTCGCGCGAACTGCAGCCGACCATGGCTCGGCTCTACAAGGGAATATCGCGCTCAACGCGACGGGTCAGAGTCCGTTCCCGTCGGGAACGGGATCCGAACCCGCTTCGGCGCCCAGTCGCCATGCCAGGCCACCCAGGCGGCTGGCATGCCGTTTCAGCGCGGCCACCAGCAACTCTTCGCTGGCGGCCACATGCAGGCGCTGGCGGGCACGGGTGAGGCCGGTGTACACCAGTTCGCGTGACAGTACGCGGCTGTCCTGCCGTGGCAGCTGCAACCAGACCTCGTCGAATTCCGAGCCCTGCGCCTTGTGCACGGTCATCGCGAAGGCGCTCTCGTGCGCGGGCAGCGCAGCCGGGTGGAACGCGCGTGGCTGCTCGGCAGTGTCGCCGGGGAACCAGGCTACCATCGCGCCACTGGCGTCGCGCAGGCAGATGCCGATGTCACCGTTGAACAGGCGATGGCGATAGCTGTTTTCGGTCACCAGCAGCAGGCGGCCCTGGAAGTAACCGGGCGTGTTGCCGGCCAGCAGCTGTTCGATGCGGGTGTTGAGGCCGCGTGCCCCCTGCGGGCCTTCGCGCAGGGCGGTCAGCACACGCAGGCGGCCGGCCTGCTGCAGCGCGCGACCGGGGTCGTCAGCCTCAGCCAGCGCACGCCAGTGCGCGAGCAGGTGCTCACGCTGCCCGCGCAGCGGATCGGCTTCGTTGTCGTGGAAGCTGACACCGGACAGGCTGCCGCTGCGCAGCAGGGCCAAGGAGGTAGCGCTGTCGCCCTCGCGCACCGCCTGCGCCAGCGACGCCAGCTGCAGCGCATCGCTCTGCCGATACCCGCGCTGCAGCTGCACGCGACGGCCGGCGAAGGCGCGCGGGGCGGCCTGAGGCTGCAGGGTCGGCGCCGCCAGCAGCCCATGCAGCGCCTGTGCATCGTCGGCGCGGGTACCGATGCCATCACCGCTGGCACGCAGGATGGCGCTGAGCACGTCGCCCGCTTCGACCGAAGGCAGCTGGTCCGGGTCACCCAGCAGGATCAGCCGGGTACCGCTGGCGATGGCATCGACCAGCTTGGCCATCAGCGGCAGGTCGATCATCGAGGCTTCGTCCACCACCACCACATCCACCGGCAGGGGGTTGTCAGCGTGGTGGCGGAAGCGCGGTGAATCGGGAATGACCCCGAGCAGGCGATGCAGCGTGGTGCCGGTAGTCGGCAGTGCTGCACACAGCGCCGGGTCCAGACCCTCCTCCTGCAGGCGCTGCACGGCCAGGCGCAGGCTTTCGGCCATCCGTTCGGCGGCACGCCCGGTGGGCGCGGCCAGCGCGACCCGCGGCACCGGCTCGTCGGCGTGCAGGGCCTGCGCGGCCAGCAGCAGCAACAGGCGGGCGATGGTGGTGGTCTTGCCGGTACCGGGGCCGCCGGTAACCAGGGCGAGTGGATGACGCAGGGTCACCCCGGCCGCGCGGGCCTGGTGGTCTTCCTGGCTGGCGGCAGCGGGGAACAGGCGCGCGAACAGCGGCGCCAGCGCAGCGAAGTCCGGCGCCGGCAGCGGGTGCCGGCCGATGCGCTGCAGGCCGGCCGCCAGCTGACGCTCGTATTCGCGGTAGCGGCGCAGATACAGCAGGCCGTTTTCCAGCACCAGCGGTGCCTCGCTGGCGGCAGCGTCCGGATCGTCCGGCTGTGCCACCCAGGGCGACGCCTGCAGCTGGGCCAGCCATTGCGGCGGCGCAGGCCAGACCGGGATGTTTTCCAGCAGACGCTGCGGCTGCGCCGGATCGAACGCGGCATGGCCCTGCGACACCGCCAGCGATGCCAGCGCCGCGGCAACGGCCACGTCATCGGGGGTGTCGGCGCGCAGGCGCAGCAGGCTGATGGCCAGGGCATGGTCGAGGGTGCGCAGCTGGCCACCGCGGTACAGCTGCTTGAGCAGGGTCTCGCTCATGCGCTGGCTCCGATGGCACGCGCGACCAGTTCGGCATGCGCGGCTTCGCCACCGGCGAACAGCGCATCCAGTCCATCCACCAGCTCCGGCGCGAACCACTGCTCGTGCACGCCATTGCCGGTGCCATCCAGGCCACGGCAGAACAGGTAACGGATGCCGCCCATGTCCCGCGCGTAATCGTAGGCACGGCCCAGCCGGAAGCGCAGCCAGCGGTGCAGGGCCACGGTGTAGATCAGCGCCTGCAGGTCGTATTCGCTGTGGCGCATGGCGATCTGCAGCAGGTCCGTGCTGTAGCCGGGCAGGCGGTTGGATTTGTAGTCGAGCACGTACCAGCGCCCATTGCGCACATAGGTGAGGTCGATCTTGCCAGTCATCAGCCCTTCCAGCCGGCGGCGCATGCCGAAGCCGCGGCGTGCGCTGGAAATGCCATGGGCGTGCAGCAGCTGCAGCAACGCGGGCACGGCGGTTGGTTCGATGGCGAAGTGGAATTCGATTTCGGCGCGGCGCTCACCCACCTGCAGGCTGTGCAGGGCACCGCCTTCGGGCAGTGCAACAGTGAGCGTATGGCCGACCAGCGGCACCAGCACCGCCACGCCATCGTCCAGGTCCGCGTCGGCATAACCTTCGTCGTGCAACGCCTGGCGCAGCAGCTCGGCCTGCCCGTCGGGCGCGGGCCGGTCGGGTGTCCAGCCGCCCCATGCAGCGAAATCGACGTTCTCCAACGCCTCGTGCAGCACGTTGCCGAAGCGGCTGCCCATGAAGCGTGGATCCAGCGGTGCGGCCTCGGCAGCGGCGGGTTCGGGCAGGGCCGGTTCCAGCGGCAGTTCCGCGCCGGCCGGTTCGTCGGCGGCCGGTGCCGGCAGTTCGGTGGCCGCCGCTTCGACGTCGTCACCGGCATCGGCATGGGCCAGCTGGGTGAAGCTGTAGACCCACCAGTCGTGCGGCACACGCCGGGTCAGGCTGCGCACGGCCGGCAGTTCGCCTTCCTGCTCCACCGGCAGCTGTGGCAGCCGCAGCACCGGCTCGCTGTCGTCGATATGCACATCCGCATGCGAGCGCAATGCCTGCAGATCAGCCAGCAAGGGGGCCAGGCGGGTTCTGCCCATCCCTGCAAGGTCGCCGATGGCGATCCACAGCGCATGCTCGGCACGGGTCAGCCCGACATACAGCAGGCGCGCATCCTCGGCGCGCTGCTCGCGGTCGCGCTGGCTGCTGGCTGCTTCCCACGCCTCATCCTTGTCCAGCTTCCAATGCAGCTGGCGCTCGCCGTCCACGTGCACGGTGCAGTGCGCAGCGGTATTGGGTGCGCCACCGTCGATGCCGACGAACGGCAGATAGACCAGCGGGTATTCCAGGCCCTTGCTCTTGTGCAGGGTGATGATCTGCACGCGGCGCGCATCCGATTCCAGGCGCAGCAGCTGCTGTTCGTCGTTCTGGTCGGCGTTGGCCATCTGTCCCTGCAGCCAGTCCAGCAGGCCGTGCATGCCCAGCGCCTGCGCGGAGGCTTCCTGCAGCAGTTCGCCCAGCTGCAGGTAGTTGGTCAGCCGGCGCTCGCCATCGATCAGCGCCAGCAGCCGTTCGCCCTGCGCGGCACAGACATCGGCCACCACCGCGAACGGGCCACCGCGCTGCCAGCGCTCGCGCCAGTGCAGCAGCTGTGCCTGGAACGCACGCTGCAGATCACCTTCCCGTTCCATGCTGGCAATCACACTGGCCTGCTGGCCGAGCAGCACGGTCGCCAGTGCCGCGCGCAGCCGGCCCTCGTCGGCCGGTTGCAGCAGGGCCAGCAGCAGCGCGCGCAGGTCGCGCGCCTCCGGGGTGGAGAACAGGCTCTGCTTGCCCGCCGCCACCGCCGGAATGCCCACCGCCGCCAGCGCGCGCTGCACCAGCGTCGCCTCGCGGTGCGAGCGCACCAGCACGGCGATGTCACCGGGCTGCACCGGGCGGCCGCGCAGCAGGGCAGTGCCGGCACGCGCGTCCAGCAGGGTCTGATGGATAGCGGCCACGCAGGCCTGGGTGGCCGCCGCGCGCGAGGCGTCGGCGCTCATCGCCTTGTCGCCCTCGCTGCGCAGCACACGCAGGGTCAGGGCCGGAGCCGCTGCACCGTCGCGCAGGTAGTCTTCATCCGTCCGCATGCCACCGGGGCGGACCGGCTCGAAGCCGATGCCTGCTTCCAGGAACGCATCGTCGCCACCGTTGTCGTACAGCGCCTGCAGCGCGCGAAGCAGCGAGGGCCGCGAACGGAAGTTCTGGTCCAGCGGCGGTGCCGGCCGTGCGGCCTGCTTGGCCTTCAGATAGGTGTGGATGTCACCGCCACGGAAGCCGTAGATCGCCTGCTTCGGGTCACCGATCAGGAACAGCGCTGGCGGCAGGCCCAGTTCCCGCACCTCCGGCGAATCGCCGAAGACGGTGTGGAAGATGCCCCACTGGCGGTCATCGGTGTCCTGGAATTCGTCGACCAGGGCGATGCGGTACTGCTGGCGCAGCTTGCGCACCAGATCCAGCCGCTGCGCCCCCTCCAGCGCCTGCGCCACGCCATCGATCAGATCGTCATAGGTCTGCACCCGGCGCGTGCGCTTGAGTGCGGCCAGCCGCTGCGTGGCTTCGTCGCGCAGGTTGTGCAGGAAGTCCAGGGCGGCCGCGCGCAGCCACTGCTCACGCTGGGCCAGCAGCGCCACGTAGCGCTGCAGCGGCGCCTGCAGTGGCGAGGACGGCGTACGGTCGGCAAACTTCTTGTTGGTCTTGGCCACCAGCGCTTCGGGCAGCAGTGCCGGCAGGCGGTCGCTGGCCATCAGCTCGCTGGCGTCACCGCGTTCGGCCCAGGCCAGCAGCTGCCGGCCCAGCGGGTGCAGCCAGCCCAGCTTGTAGGAAACGCCGTTGATCCACTTGTTGTCGACGGCTTCGCACAGATCGAGGAAGAACTGTTCGCCATGCTCGCGCACGGCCAGCGACAGGCCCGCCGCCGCGCTTTGCAGGGCCGGGCGCGGATCCTCAACTGCCAGCGGCTGCGGGCGCGGGTACAGCGGCGGCGAAGCCAGCAGCGCACGCAGGTCCGAGGCCAGCGCGTCGGGATTCGACCAGAGCCAGAGCAGCGGCTCCAACGTGGCCGGGTCGTTGGCGTGCACGCGCCACAGATCGGCAGCCAGCTCCTCCAGCAGCTCGTTGTCGCTGGCCAGCAGCTCCGGCGGATCGAAGGTATGCCCGCTTTCCAGTGCGTATTCGCGCAGCACGCGGGTGCAGAAGCCATGGATGGTGAAGATCGAGGCCAGATCGATCTCGTCAGCGGCCACCTGCAGGCGGCGCTTCAGTGCAGCGGCGCTTTCGCCGCCCACTTCCAGGTGACGCTGCAGCACCTGGCGGGTCAGCAGCGCTTCGGGCGCCTCGTGGTCGGCCAGCGGCAGATCGACCAGCCGCGCGGCCAGCGCCAGTCGCTCGCGGATGCGCTTGCGCAGTTCCTGAGTGGCGGCATCGGTGAAAGTCACCGCCAGGATCTGGCCGATGCGCAGGCCCTGTTCCACCACCAAGCGGGTGAACAGTGTGGCCAGGGTGAAGGTCTTGCCGGTACCGGCACTGGCTTCGATCAGGCCGATGCCCTGCAGCGGCAGCAGCAGGTAGGGATCCACGGGGGCGCTCATGCGTCGGCCTCCTTGCCGGTGCCACCCGGGCCACGCCCGTCGCGCACCGCACCGAACACGACCTGGCTGTTGCGCAGCAGGTCGGCGTAACTGTCGTCATCGGCGAAGGGATCGGCGCCGCGCAGCAGCAGCTGCCAGGCATCGCTGTTGGCTTCGCCCCAGCTGCGCTCGCTGCCGTGCCACTGCTTCCAGCCTTCGCTGCGTTGTTTTTCCGCCGGTGCGGTGAACAGCACCCAGCCGGTATAGGGCGCAAAGCGCAGCGGTTCACGCAGGCCGCGCTGGCGCAGCTGCAGCAGTGCGCGCAGGGCGGCGCGTGCCGCTGCTGCACCCGGCGCAGGCTGGATGTGCGGGCCGGGGCCGGCGTCGCCACCATCATGGAACTGCACCAGCGGCAGCGCATCGCCAGCCGCATTGGCCAGCAGCCAGTCCAGGCCCTGGCGGATCACCGCGTTGCCGTTGAGGGCACCGGCACGCAGGCGCACCAAGCCATCAGGGTGGCGATCGGCCACGCGGCCGTGCAGGCGCACGCCGTCGATCTCCACCTCGTAGCGGCGGCTTTCCAGCGGTTGTCCCTGCATCCAGCCCAGCATCGCGCTGGCGTAGGGGCGGGTCTTGAGCTGTTCGGCTTCGAACTGGCGCTCGCCCAGCGCACCGGACGGCAGCAGGCCGCGCGCGCGCAGGCGCGGGTACAGCGGCTCGACATCGCCGCTGATGGTGGCGCGCACCACTGCGGCCTGCACGCTGCGTTTTTCCGGACCGCGCGAGGACAGCACCAGCGGTTCCAGGTCGTTCACTTCCTCCACATCGTCGGCCAGGCGCAGGCCCAGCGCCTGGGCCAGGAACTGCCCGGCCGGGTCGCACAGGAAGCGGCGCAGTGTATCGAGGGCCACCTCGTCTTCCACGGCGTCATCCAGCGGTGGCGGCAGCGCGGCGTCGAACCACGGCTGCAGACCGCCGCGCTGGCCGGCCATGCGCCCGGCGGCCGGGTGCCACTGGCGGCGGTAGCTGAAGCGGCGCGGGTCGCCCTCGCCGAACGCGGCCGGAGAGAACGGCTGCAGCGCGTGGCGCACGGTGAACGCACGCTTGGCCGCTTCCGGCGTCTGGTGGTACTCGGCGGCGGCGTCGATCAGCTCGCTGACCAGCACCGAGGGTTCGCGCACACTGCCATCACGCGGGTCGGCGCCGAGGTAGCTCAGGTAGAACACGTCCTGCGCGGCAGCGAACAGCTGCAGGAACAAAAAACGATCGTCTTCACGGGTGGAGCGGTCGCCCGGGCGGCGGCGTGGCGTATCCAGCTCGGCGGTCAACTGGTTCAGGCCGGCAGCGGGATCGCGGCGGGGGAAGTCGCCATCGTTGAGGCCCAGCACGCAGATCACCCGGAACGGCAGCAGGCGCATCGGCACCATGCGGCCGAAGCTGATGCCGCCGGTCAGCAGCGGCGCACGCGTATCGGCCTCGGACAGCGCGCCGGCAAAGTGTGCACGCACCACCTCTGGCGGTACGCCGTCCTCGAAGCCGGCCTTGCGGGCATCGTCGGCGAACTGGTTGAGCAGCTTGCGCAGGCGTTCCAGCGCGCGCTGGCTGTTGGGCGAACTGGGTGCCTCCGGCAGCAGCGCATCAAGCAGGGACAGCAGGCGCTGCCGCCACTGCGCCGGGGTCAGGGTCTCGCCGAGGCGACGCTGGTACAGCGCCAGCACGCGCAGCAGGCGCAGCAGCCGGTCCAGCGCATCCAGCGCGCCGCCTTCCAGCTCGATCCACGGCGCAACACCGGCCAGGTCGACATCGCTGCCCGTGGCATGGCCCAGCAGCAGGCGGTCCAGCGCGAACTGCCAGGTGTAGGCATCGTCGCGCGGGGCCTGCAGCTGGCCGCGATGGTGGGCATCGATGCCCCAGCGCGCGCCGGCCTGCTGCAGCCAGCCGTGCAGGCGGTCGAAATCCATCGCCTCCAGCCCGGCCGCTTCTGCCAGCGGTGCGCTGGCCAGCAGGTCGAGGATCTCGTTCAGGCCAAAGCGCGACACCGGCAGCGACAGCAGATGCACGAACACGTCGGCCAGCGGCTCACCGGCCAGCGGGCTGCTGTCGGCCAGCGCGTAGGGAATGTGTTCCTCGTCGCCGCCACGCCCGCCGAACACGGCTTCCAGGTACGGCACGTAGGGATCGATGTCCGGTGCCAGCACGGCGATCTCGCGGGCCTGCAGCGGTGGGTCGAAGCGCGCATCCTGCAGCAGGCTGCGCAGCTGGTCGTGCAGCACCTGCAGCTCGCGCAGGCGGGTGTGGCAGGCATGCACCTGCAGGCTGGGGTCGTCGCTGCGCAGTTCCTCGCGGCGCTCGCCCGAAGGCAGTGCGCGGCGGTGGAACAGGTCACGCTGCAGGCGGTGCAGCAGGCTGTCGGCCAGGCCACCTTCGGCCAGGGTCGGGCGGGTGTCGTCCTCGGGATCGGAATACGCGGCGATCTCGCCGGCCGGGTGCACCACTTCGTAGCTGCCCAGCACGGCCATGAAATCGCGACCGGCCGCGCCCCAGGCTTCCAGCAGGCGGTTCTCGCCAGCGGCCTCGCCGAAGGGATCGGGCGCACCACTGCGCAGGCGCTCGGCCAGGGTCTGCAGATCGCCCCAGTAGGATTGCACCGGGGTGGGCATATAGAAGTGCAGCTCGCCGACCCGGGCCTGGGTGGCCATCACCCGCAGCACGTCCGGCGAGATGTTCAGCGTGGCGAACGCCGACAGGCGCGGCGGCAGTCCCTTCGGCATTGGCTTGTCCGGGCCTTCGAACCGTTCCAGGTAGTCCTGGATGCGGCGCGCGCGGTAGCCACGATTCCTGGCGATGGCCCTCCACAGGATGGCCTGCGGATCGGCCGGGTCGGCGCCGGCATCCCAGCGCAGCAGCCAGTCCCGCCGCCAGGCCTGGTATTTCTCGAACACCGAGGCCAGTTCACCGGCCAGCGCCCACGGCTTCAGCGCGTCGCCAGCGGCGAGATAGGCCTGCAGCGTACGCATCGGTGGCTGCGCCAGCAGCGCGGGATCGCGCAGTGCCTGGTACAGCTTCCAGTGCAGCCCGGCGGCATCCAGATCGTCACTTTCGCCATCGACATTGGCATTGAGCGCCCGTGCGACGAACTCGCCCGGGGTGAGGAACTCGAGGTTGGCCGCCACACCGTACTCGGCGGCCAGGGTCGCCTGCAGCCAGCGGCGCATCGCCACCTGCGGGATCAGCACCACCTCCGGTGCCAGCAGCGGTTGCCCCGGCACCGGGGCGCGCACATTGCGGGCCAGCAGTGCGGCCAGCACGTCCAGGGAATTGGAATGGTAGAGGCGGAAGTCGCTGGACGGGTCGGTCATCATGAACAGTGTGTGCAGTACGCCTGCCAGTATTCAATGGTGACGCACGTCACTGGAGGGCGCAGCGTGTGCCGCGATGGATTGTTCCGTCACCCCGGGCAATCATCCCGGCCTGCCAACGGCTGCAACGTGCCACAATACTGCACCGTCCAGTCTGCTTATGTTCAGCCGGCTGCCCCCACCCTTCGATGTCTAAAAAACGTTAATGGTGCCCATGTCGGCCTCCGCCTCCAGTCTGGTGCAGTTATCCAACGTCCGCATCGACCGGAGCGGACGCACCATCCTGCGCGACGTTTCCCTGCAGGTTCCGCGAGGCAGCATCACCGCCGTGCTGGGCCCATCCGGCAGTGGCAAGTCGACCCTGCTGGCGGCACTGACCGGCGAATTGCGCCCGGTGGCGGGCGAAGTCACCCTGTTCGGCAAGCCGATCCCGCAGGACAGCGGTGCGCTGCTGGAGATGCGCAAAAGCGTGGGCGTGCTGCTGCAGGGCAATGGCCTGCTGACCGACCTGACCGTGGCCGAGAACGTCGCCCTGCCCCTGCGCACCCATACCCGCCTGCCGGCGCCGGTGCTGCACCGGCTGGTGCAGATGAAGCTGCATGCGGTGGGCCTGCTGGCCGCCGCCGACGCTTGGCCGCGCGAACTGTCCGGTGGCATGGCGCGCCGCGTGGCCCTGGCCCGCGCGCTGGCACTGGACCCGCCGCTGATGATCTACGACGAGCCGCTGACCGGGCTGGACCCGATCGCCTCCGGGGTCATCATGAGCCTGATCCAACGCCTCAACCACAGCCTGGGCCTGACCAGCATCATCGTCAGCCACCACGTGCATGAGACCCTGCCGATCTGCGACCAGGTCATTGCCATTGCCAATGGCGGCATCGTGTTCCAGGGCACGCCCGAAGCGCTGCAGTCCAGCCAGGACCCGCTGCTGCGGCAGTTCCTGCACGGCCAGCCCGATGGTCCCATTCCGTTCGATGCCGCGCCACGGGCGAGGGTTGCCTGATGCCGTTCGTGCAAGCCACCCGTTCGCTGGGCCGCGCCGGCCTGTTCTCGCTGACCGTGCTGCGCGGGTCGCTGCCCACGCGTGATTTCCTGGCCGAGCTGACCCGCGAGATCTACAAGATCGGTGCGCGCTCGCTGCCGATCATCGCCGTTGGCGGCGCCTTCGTCGGACTGGTCCTGACCCTGCAGGGCTACCGGACGCTGACCACCTTCGGTGCGGCCGACGCGCTGTCAACCCTGCTTGGCCTGTCGCTGTACCGCGAGCTGGCACCGGTGCTGACCGCGCTGCTGTTCATCGGCCGCGCCGGCAGCTCGATCGCCGCCGAACTGGGCCTGATGCGGGCCACCGACCAGATCAAGGCGCTGGAGCTGATGGCCATCGACCCGGTGGCCAAGGCGGTGGCGCCGCGGTTCTGGGCAGCGGTGCTGACCGTGCCGCTGCTGACCGGCATCTTCTGTTCGCTGGCCATCACGGCCAGCTACTTCGAAGCGGTGCATGTGCTGGGCCTGGACAACGGCGTGTTCTGGTCGGCGCTGCGCAACAGCGTGGATTTCTGGGATGACTTCGGCGTGGCGATGCTGAAGTCGGCGATCTTCGGCGGCACCGCTGCGCTGGTCGCGTCCTACGTCGGTTTCCACGCCGAGCCGACCATCGAAGGCACTTCGGTAGCCACCACCCGTGCGGTAGTCAATGCCTCGCTGCTGGTGCTGATGTTCAACTTCGTGCTGTCGGCAATGTTGTTCACCTAACCCCTCCTCCGGCGGTGCGCAGGGCGCGCGGCCACCACGACTCGATCAGGTAATCCACATGGCCATACGCGGTCCCAGACTCGAATTCTCCGTCGGCGCCTTCCTGCTGCTGGCCCTGGCGTCGCTGCTGGTGCTGGCCGTGGCCTCGACCAACCAGCGCTGGAGC
Source organism: Stenotrophomonas sp. NPDC077659 (assembly GCF_050268705.1). Taxonomy (NCBI): domain Bacteria; kingdom Pseudomonadati; phylum Pseudomonadota; class Gammaproteobacteria; order Lysobacterales; family Lysobacteraceae; genus Stenotrophomonas; species Stenotrophomonas sp. NPDC077659. The sequence goes on from NZ_JBNNHG010000022.1 coordinate 20,370, forward strand.
TGGGGCAGCCAGGGCTACGAGCTGAAGGCGCGTTTCTCCCAGGTCGGCCAGCTGCGCAGGCAGGCACCGGTGAAGATCGGTGGCGTCACCGTCGGCCAGGTCGCCTCGATCGAACTGGACCCGGTCAAGTTCGAATCGGTCGTGACCCTGCGCATGGACAGCACGGTCAAGGATCTGCCGGCCGATACCTCCGCCGGCATCTTCACCAGCGGTTTGCTCGGCGAGAGCTATATCGGTCTGCAGCCCGGTGGTGATCCGGACGTACTCAAGCCCGGCGAAGAGATCGTCTTCACCCAGCCGGCCGTGGACCTGCTGCAGCTGGTCGGCAAGTACATGTTCAGTGGCAGCGCCGGTGGCGCTGGCCAGAAGCCCAACGATGGCGAGCAGTCGCCTGCAACGGAACCGCAACCATGAAGATGAAACTGATCCCGGCCCTGCTCGCCTCGTCGCTGCTGCTGGGCACCCCGTTCCTGGCATCCGCCCAGGCGCAGTCCACCGCCCCCGCCGTGACCGTCCAGCAGGGCCAGGCCGGCAAGGTGGTGATCGATGCCAGCAGCCGCATCATGTCGACCCTGCAGCAGCGCCGCGCTGAGTTCACCAGCAACCCGGCCAGCCTGCGCAGCTACATCGACAGCGAACTGACCCGCACCTTCGACCGCGACTACGCCGCGCGCCTGGTGCTGGGCACGCACGCACGTGGCGCCTCCGACGCCGACATCAAGCTGTTCGCCGATGCGATGGCCGACAGCCTTATGCAGCGCTACGGCTCGACCCTGCTGAACATCCAGGGCAAGCCGAGCTTCCGCCTGAAGGGCGAGAGCCCGCTGCCGGGCAACCGCGGCGTGCGCGTGGCCACCGAACTGGTGCGTGCCGGCAACGAGCCGACCCCGGTCGAGTACTGGATGCGCAACGTCAACGGCCAATGGAAGATCTTCGACGTCAACATCGAAGGCATCTCCTACGTGCAGACCTTCCGCAACCAGTTCGACGCCCCGCTGCGCCAGAAGGGCATCAAGCAGGTGGCCAGCGAACTGCGCAGCGGCAGCATGCAGGCCGGGCCGGCCGGCAATGGCAAGTAAGCCGCTGGCGCTGCTGGAAGGCGACACCCTGCGCCTGCGCGGGGTGCTCGACCGTGCTGCGGTCATCGCGCTGTGGCCGCAGCTGCAGGCTTTGCCAGCCCAGCTGACGCGGCTTGAGCTGGGTGAGGTCGAGCGCGTGGACAGCGCCGGCCTGGCCCTGCTGGCTGAACTGGCGGCGCGTGCGCGCACGCAGGGCCATCGGCTGGCGATATCCGGCACACCGGCCGGCTTCAACGAACTGAGCGCGGCCTACCGGCTGTCGCCCGATCTGGATTTCAATGCACCTTCTGCTGCGAGCTGACATGAACGTCGTACGCGCGTTTCCCCTGATGATCCTGGCCCTGGCGCTCAGCGCCTGTGCCGGCAAGCCCGCGCGCAGCGATGCGCCGGTGGCCGACACCGTGGTTCCGGCCAGCACCGCCACCGACGCATCCGCTGCCGACACCGGTACGGTTGCAGCGGCACCGGCCCCCGCCGTGGGTGAGGCGCCGGCGCCGACCACGCCTCCGTCGACCGATGCCCCCGCAACCGATGCCGAGACCGCTGCGGCTGCCGCTGCACCCGGTGGCGATGACGACTTCGACGCGCTGTACGGCACCACCGGCACCGCCGCCACCACGGCCGCCTATGACCCGTGGGAGCCGCTGAACCGCCGCGTGCACCGCTTCAACGTGGGCGTGGACAACGTCATCGCGCGCCCGCTGGCCACGGCCTATACCCATGTCGTGCCGCGTTTCGCACGTACCGGCGTCAGCAACTTCTTCAACAACCTCAGATCGCCGGTGACCATCGTCAACCAGCTGCTGCAGGGGCGCCCGGATGACGCGTGGGATACCTTCGGCCGCTTCCTGATGAACTCGACGCTGGGTGTCGGTGGCCTGTTCGATCCGGCCAGCAAGGCGATGGTGCCCAACCGCCGCGAGGACTTCGGGCAGACCCTGGGTGCCTGGGGCTGGCGCCGTTCGCGCTACGTCGAACTGCCGTTCTTCGGCCCGCGTACCGTGCGCGATGTGTTCGGCCTGGCCGGCGACATGCCGCTGTCACCGATCCGCACCATCGAGGAAGACAAGATCCGCATCGGTCTGCAGGGCCTGCAGCTGGTCGATACCCGTGCACAGCTGATGGCGGTGGACGACCTGCGCAGCTCGGCCGTGGATGAGTACGCCCTGGTGCGTGATGCCTGGCTGCAGCGCCGCAACTACCAGATCGAGAACGACCTGCGCGGCAAGCGCGAGCGTGGCAGCGACGATGCGAATTCGCCGATCCCGGTGGATGCCATGCCGATGCCGAACTGGAGCAACTGACCGCTGCGGTCGGTGCATGAAAAAACCCCGCCTCGGCGGGGTTTTTTCTTGGCTGCTGTGCGGGGTCGGAGCCCTTTCCTTCGAAAGGGATCCGACCCCGATTGCGTCAGGCGGCCAGGGCGGCGTCGATGGCTTCGCGCAGGCGTGCGTCGTCCGGTGCCACGTCGGGGGCGAAGCGGGCAATGACCTTGCCGTCGCGGCCGATCAGGAACTTCTCGAAGTTCCACAGCACGGCCGGGGCGGCGTGGATCGGGATGTCCTTGCTGGCCAGGCGCTCGCGCAGCGGGCCTTCACCGATGGCGTCCGGCTTGGCAGCGATCAGCTGCTGGTACAGCGGATGGGTGTCCTCACCGGCCACGCTGATCTTGGCGAACATCGGGAAGGTCACGTCGTAGGTCAGCTGGCAGAACTGCTGGATTTCCGCGTCGCTGCCCGGCTCCTGGCCGAGGAAGTTGTTGGCCGGGAAACCCAGCACTTCCAGGCCCTGTGCCTGCTTTTCCGCGTACAGCGCCTGCAGGCCTTCGTACTGCGCGGTCAGGCCGCACTTGGAGGCGACGTTGACCACCAGCAGGACCTTGCCCTGGTAATCGCCCAAGGTGGACGGCTGGCCATTGATGGTGGTGAGGGAAATGTCCTGGATCGGGGTGCTCACGCGGGAACTCCGGCTATGGCGGGAAAGGGTCCGCCAGCATAGCGCCGCACCTGCATGCCGCGCGCACTCAATCGACGCAGATCGTGCCCTGTGCCTTGCCGTCCTCGATGCGCTGGCGGCAGCCGAAATTCTGGCTGGCATCACGCTGGCAGGTACCGGTGGCGACCACGCCCGCTTCGGTTTCGCCCGATGCCAGGCACTGGCCACTGCAATCGCGCTTGCTGCTGCAGGTCTTGCCGGCATCGGCATAGGGAATCACGCACTGCACGCGCTGCAGCCGACCCAGCCGCTGCAGGGTGCCACCGGCGGCGCGGCAATCCACGTCGCGCGCTTCCTGGTAGGCCGCCGTCGCTTCGGGCGTTTCGGCGGCGGGCGGTTGCGCGGCGGTATCAGCGGCTGGCGGCGTGCTGCTGCAGGCCGCCAGCAGGGTGGCCAGGGCCAGACTGGCAAGGAAGCGAAGGCGCATGGTCGGACCTGCGGGCGGTGATCGAGGCCGCCAGCATACGCACGGCGGGGTGCAGGGCGTGTGGCAGCTCGCTCAGGCCTCTTCGCCGTCCTCTGGCGCGGTCAGCTGCTGCATGGGATCCGGGGTCAGCTCGGGCGGCAGCGCGCGCTTGGCCTTGCTGCCCAGTTCGGCAAGTCGACGCGCTCGACTGATGGCCGACTGCGGCGAATCGATCAGGCGGTTGCGTGCATCGGCGTAGGCCTTGCCGGCATCATCCAGCTTCTTTCCCATGTCGCTGAAGTCCTTCAGGAAGCCGGTCAATGCATCCAGCACCAACCCACCGGCCTCACTGATCTTCAGTGCCTGCTTCTGCACCTTGTCGCGCGTCCATAGGCGTTCAGCCACGCGCAGCAGGGCCATCAGGGTATTGGGCGAAGCAAACACCACGCGGTTGTCGAACGCGTATGCCTGCAGGCTGCCATCGGCGCCCAGCGCTGCGGACAATGCACCTTCGATGGGGACGAAGGCGATGGTGATGTCCAGCGTCTCGGTACCAAGCGCCTTGGGATAGTTCTTCTCGCCGAGGTCCTTCACGTGCTGGCGCAGTGCTACGGCATGGCGGCGCAGCGCATCTTCGGCTTCTTCCGGCGTGGTGGCGTTCATCGCCTCCTGCCAGGCAATCAGATTGACCTTGCTGTCGACCACCACGCTGCGTTCGTCAGGGAACTGCACGACCACATCCGGACGCAGGCGTGCGCCGTCATCATCCACGGCATGCTTCTGCCTCTGGTAGTGCACACCCTCTTCCAGTCCCGACCCTCGCAGAACGTTGTCGAGCATCAGTTCACCCCAGTCGCCACGGACCTTGGCGCTGCCCTTCAGGGCATTGGTCAGGGCAGATGCCTGGGCAGCCATGTCCTGGTTCAGGGTCTTCAGTTCGCCAACGGCACCAAGCAGGCTGGCGCGCTGGCGAGCTTCCTCGCCATACAGCGTATCGACCCGGGTGCGGAAATCACCCAGCTTGTCGGCGAACGGCTTGAGCAGACCTTCGATGTCCGCACGCGACTGCACTGTGGCCTGGCGCACGTTCTTCTCGAACTGTTGCCCACGCTCGTCGAACACCTTGCCTGCCAATTCGGCAAAGGCGCCGGAGAGCTTCTCTTTGGCGGTCTCAAGATAGCTGCGCAACTCCGTGCTGGCCCGTTCTGAATGCTGCAGGTTTGCCAGGGCACGAGCATGCTCGCCATGCAGTTGCTGATATCGCTGCTGTGCCTGCTGCAGTTCCGCACTCGATTCGGACAACGCCGTGCGCGCCTGTGCCAGTGCCGCTTCACGTTCTGCCAGAAGTGCCTCGCGGCTGGCGGAAACGGCAGCCTCCCGCGCCACCTGCATGGTCAGCGTGCTGACCACCTCGGCCTGCTGCACGGCGCGTGCCCGCTCGCCGTCCAGCTCGCCGATGAGCGCATCCAGACGGCCCCGCAGCTGGCCAGCGTCGACCAGGGCCAGCCGGTGCTGTTCGCGTTCACTGATCAGCTGCTGGTGCAGGTCGCCGGAGGACGCATCGCCTGCGCCACGGCGCAACAGGATGACCAGCGCCACCAGCGTGGCCAGCAGCAGGACGACGGCCAGGATCATGAGAAGTTCTATGTTCATGCCACCAGTGTAGGCTGGCCCCGTCTCAAACGCTGCGTCTGACCATGCTCGAACTGTACGGAAAGCCAACCTCGATCAACGTGCGCAAAGTGCTGTGGCTGTGCGCCGGGCTGGAGCTGGCGGTGCAGCACCACGCCGCCCCCGATGCGGACCTGCTGCATGGGCTGAACCCGAACGCACAGGTGCCGGTGCTGCGCGAGGGCGACTTCGTGCTGTGGGAATCCAACAGCATCTGCCGCTACCTGGCCGCGCGCGCCGCCCGTCATGACCTGTTGCCGCACCAGCCGCAGGCACGGGCGCGGGTGGAGCAGTGGATGGACTGGCAGGCCACCGATCTGAACACGGCGTGGCGCCACGTGTTCATGGCGCGCGTGCGCAGCCATGCGGACTACCCTGATGATGCGCGGGCAGAAGCGAGCCTGGCGCAGTGGAACCGGCTGATGGCGATGCTCGACGCGCAGCTGGCGCAGCCTGCGTACGTCACCGGCGAGACCTTCACCTTGGCCGACATCGTGCTGGGGCTGTCGACGCAGCGCTGGCGCAGCACGCCGGGCGACAAGCCGGTGCTGGCCAACATCGAGGCGTGGTTCGAGCGCTTGCGGCAGCAGCCGGGGTTTGCCGCATGCGTCGACAACGGCGTTGCCTGAGCGGGGGCTTCCCGTTGCATCGAACTTGCTCGACTGCCGTGAACCCCATCCGTCGAGCAAGCTCGACGCTACGCCACCGTGTTACCCATTCAAGCCCAGACGGATGCCGAAGCCAACCAGGAACAGGCCGGCTACCCGGCGCAGCGCGGTGCTGATGCGCGGGTGCTGGATCAGGCGGCGGCGGGCCAGGTTGCCCGCCCCGATCAGCAGCGAGCAATAGGCCACGCTGACCACGAAGATGATGCCGGCCAGCGCCGCGAAGGTGGCGATGCCATGGTGCGTGGTGGGGTCGATGAACAACGGCAGGAAGGCCATGTAGAACAGGATCGCCTTCGGGTTGAGCAGGCTGACCAGGATCGCCTGCTGGAAGTAGCGGCCGGGCTGCATGCGGATCGGGCCGGCATCGCCGCCCTCGGTCTTCGGCGTGCGCAGCAGGCTGATGCCCACCCATACCAGGTAGGCCGCGCCGAGATACTGCACGGCGTGGAAGACCAGCGGATTGGCTTTCAGCAGCGCCGCCACACCGGCCAGCGCCAGCCACATCAGGATCTGGTCCCCCACCAGCAGGCCCGCCAGTGCGGTGTAGCCGCCGCGCACGCCGCCACGGCCGGTGGCGGTGAGCAGGGTGAAGGTGCCGGGCCCGGGCAGGGCAAGAAACACCAGCACGGCGAGCAGGAACGTCCACAGGTCCTGGATGCCCATCCACGGCATGGCATGGCTCATTGTTGTTGCGGGGGGGCGCCATTGTCGGCCACGGCGGAGGCCAGGGACAGGGGGCTTCCATCACCGCCGGGCAGGCCGGACAGCAGCGGTTGCAGATGGCCGCGCAGCTGCGCATGCAGTTGCCGCACCGCTGGCGAGAACTGCTTGCGGTGTGGGCACACCAGCTGCAGCGGGATGTGGCTGCCGACGCCGTCCAGCAACACCTGCAGGCGGCCTTCCAGCACGTCCTGGCGCAGATCCAGCCAGGATTTGTAGGTGATGCCTTCGCCGGCTACGGCCCAGCGCCGCACCACATCGGCGTCGTCGCAGACCAGCGGGCCGCGCACCGGCACCACCACCCGCCGCCCCTCGACCTCGAACGCCCAGCGGTCGTGGGTGCGCCCGCCGAGCTGGTAGGCCAGGCAGTCGTGCCCGCGCAGGTCCTCCAGCCGCGTTGGCACCCCGCGCTGCCGCAGGTAGGCCGGTGATGCCGCCAGCACCCGGCGGTTGCCCTCCAGCAGCGGCAGCGCCACGTAGCTGGCATCGTCGAAGTGGCCCAGGCGGATGGCCACGTCCACGGGGTCGCGGAACACATCGGCCACTTCGTCGGACAGGCGCAGGTGCAGGCGCAGCCGCGGGTGTGCCGCGCGGAAGCTGGCCAGCCATGGCAGCAGCAGGTTGCGGCCGAAATCCGACGGCGCCGACAGCTGCAGGGTGCCGTGCAGGTCGGCATCGTCGCCCTGCACACGGGCCTGGCCTTCGCGCAGGGTGGCCAGCACCTCCTGCGCATAGGGCAGGTACAGCGCACCCTCGCCGGTCAGGCGCAGGCTGCGGGTGGTACGCACGAACAGGCGCAGGTCCAGCTCGCGTTCCAGCCGCGCCACGGCGGCGGCCACCTGGCCCGGCAGCAGATCGGCCTCGCGTGCGGCCTGCGAAAAGCTGCCCAGCGCAGCGGTGCGGACGAACAGCTGCAGATCGTCGAAACGGATCATTTTCATTGCCAAAGTGAAAGTGCTGACCGATTCTGCGCCTTTCCGGGGAGGCGCGTGCGGCGCACTCTGTGGATCCCTTTTCCCACCGGACCGCTGCCATGCGCGCCATTGCCTACACCCACGCCGGCCTGCCGATCGATGACCCGCAGGCCCTGATCGACATCGACCTGGACCTGCCGCAGCCGGGCCCGCGCGACCTGCGGGTGGCGGTGCGCGCGGTGGCGGTGAACCCGGTCGATACCAAGGTCCGCCGCAACGCCGCCACCGAGGGCCCGCGCGTGCTGGGCTGGGATGCGGTGGGCGTGGTGGATGCGGTGGGCAGCGAGGTGACCCTGTTCCAGCCGGGCGACGCGGTCTACTACGCCGGCGTGATCGACCGCCCCGGCAGCAATGCCGAGTACCAGCTGGTGGACGAGCGCAGCGTCGGCCGCAAGCCGGCCAGCCTTGACGATGCCGCCGCTGCCGCCTTGCCGCTGACCGCGATCACCGCCTGGGAACTGCTGTTCGACCGCCTGCGCATCACCGAGGGCGGTGGTGAAGGCCAGGCCCTGCTGGTGATTGGTGCGGCCGGCGGCGTCGGCTCGATCCTGGTGCAGCTGGCGCGCACGCTGACCAAGCTGACCGTCATCGGCACCGCCTCGCGCCCGGATACCCAGGACTGGGTCTATGCCATGGGCGCGCACCACGTGATCGACCACAGCCTGCCGCTGACCGAAGGCCTGGCGCGGCTGGGCATCCCCCAGGTCGAACACGTGGCCAGCCTGACCCACACCGACCAGCACTACGCACAGATCGTCGAGGTGCTGGCACCGCAGGGCCAGCTGGGGCTGATCGACGACCCGGGCCAGCTGGACGTGATGGCGCTCAAGCGCAAGGCGCTGTCGCTGCATTGGGAACTGATGTTCACCCGCCCGCTGTTCAAGACCGCCGACATGCAGCGCCAGCACGATCTGCTGAACCGCGTGGCCGAGCTGATCGATACCGGCGTGCTGAGGACGACACTGGGCGAGCACTTCGGGCGCATCAATGCCGCCAACCTGCGGCGCGCGCACGCGCTGCTGGAAAGCCATCGCGCCAAGGGCAAGATCGTGCTGGAAGGCTGGTAAGGGCCCAGGCCGACGGCCGGCTCCTCATGGCTGGCCGTCGGGTCGATGCATCCACGCATGGCGTGGATCTACTGCGTCCCGCCATGCAGTTCCGCGCGCAGGTGGTCGATGAACACCCGCAGCTTGGGTGCCATCTGTTCGCGCGCCGGGTAATACAGATAGAAGCCGGGGAACGGCGGCTGCCAGTCCTGCAGCACGCTCTGCAGTCGCCCGGCGGCAATGTCGTCGGCTACCAACGAAGCAAAGCCCTGGGCCATGCCCAGGCCGTCCAGCACGGCGCGATGGGCGACGCCGGCATCGTTGAACACCAGCCGCCCGCTCACCTCCACGTCCAGGTCGTGGCCCTCGCGGCTGAACTCCCAAGGCATCAACCGACCATTGGCTAGGCGGTGCACGATGCAGGCGTGGCCCTGCAGGTCATGCGGGGTCTGCGGCACGCCATGGCGTTCGAAGTAGGCCGGCGTGGCCACCACCGTCTGCCGCTCGGGCGGCCCGACCGGCACCGCGATCATGCCCTGGGCCAGTGATTCGCCCAGGCGGATGCCGGCATCGAAGCCCTCGGCCACCAGGTCGGCCAGCGCCGCATCGATGCACAGTTCCACCTGCACCTGCGGGTAGCGCGCCAGGAATTCGGGCAGCCGCGGCAGCACCATGCGGTCGGCGACGATGCGCGGCAGGGTCACCCGCAGCCGCCCGGCAGGCACCGAACGCGCGCTGTCCAGTTCAACGAACGCCTGGTCGATCTGGTCCAGCCCACAGCGCACCCGCTGCAGGAAGCGTGCACCGTGCTCGGTCAGGCCCACCCGCCGCGTGGTCCGCTGCAGCAGGCGCACGCCCATCCGTGCTTCCAGCGCGCGCACGCTCTGCGACAGTGCCGAGGTCGACAGCCCCAGCGCGTCGGCGGCGCGGGTGAAACTGGCATGCTCGGCCACGTGGACGAAGGCGACCACGGCGGTAAGCGGGGCGGAGGCATCCATTGTGAAGCCACCCTTCAAATTGAGTCCGGTTGTACGCAGTTTATCCACATGATCGACAGGAGGAAGCTTAGCCCCACGCCGCCGCCCATCCGGGCGTGGCGCTTCCTCCAAGGAGATCCATATGAAGACCCGTACTCTCGGCCCCGCCGGCCCTACCGTGTCCGCCCTCGGCCTGGGCTGCATGGGCATGAGCGCCTACTACGGCGGCCGCAGCAGTGAGGAGGACGCCATTGCCCTCATCCAGCACGCGCTGGACCGTGGCCTGACCCTGCTCGACACCGCCGATGTGTATGGCCCGAACACCAACGAAGTGCTGGTCGGCCGCGCGATCGCCGGCCACCGCAACCAGGTGTTCCTGGCCAGCAAGTTCGGCATCGGCCTGGACCCTTCCGACCCGCAGGCGCGGCAGGTCAACGGCCACCCGGACTATGTGCAGGCCGCCTGCGAGGCCAGCCTGCGCCGCCTGGGGGTGGACCACATCGACCTGTACTACCAGCACCGCGTCGACCCGGCCGTGCCGATCGAGGACACCGTGGGCGCGATGGCACGCCTGGTGGAACAGGGCAAGGTGCGTTGGCTGGGCCTGTCCGAGGCCTCGGCGGCCACCGTCCGCCGCGCCCATGCGGTGCATCCGATCACCGCCGTGCAGAGCGAGTACTCGCTGTGGTCGCGCGAGCCCGAGCAGAACGGGGTGCTGGCCACCACGGCGGAACTGGGCATCGGCTTCGTGCCGTATTCGCCGCTGGGCCGTGGCTTCCTGACCGGCGCCATCCGCAGCCCGGATGATTTCGAGGCCGACGATTACCGGCGTACCTCGCCGCGCTTCGAAGGCGCGAACTTCCAGCGCAACCTGGCGCTGGTGGACACGGTGCAGGCGCTGGCCGCCGAACGCGGCATCGCCGCCTCCCAGCTGGCCCTGGCCTGGGTGCTGTCGCGTGGCGAGCACATCGTGCCGATTCCGGGCACTACGCGGCGGGCACGGCTGGACGAGAACCTCGGAGCGCTGCAGGTAGAACTGGACGCCGCCACGCTGGACGCGCTGGATGCGGCCTTCCCGCTGAACGCCGCGGCTGGCGAACGGTACTCGGTCAGTGGCATGGCCAACATCCAGTCCTAGCAGCGACGGCCGCCGGATTGTGCCGATTCCGGCAGCGTGGTCGGGGCGCAGCGCGCGCCCCTGCGGGTATGACCCTCGTCAGTGGTAATGCTGCGCTGCGTTCGGTCACACTCGGGAACTTGTCGTTCCAAGTCATCCCCTTCCGAGGCCTGCATGTCCCTGCTCCGGCGCAAGTCACTAGATTCCGTCACTGTCCACGAAGCCGGCCGTCGCCTGGTGCCGACCCTCAGCTGGCCGCACCTGATCGCGCTGGGTATCGGCGCCATCGTCGGCACCGGCATCTACACGCTCATCGGTGTCGGCGCCAACCTGGCCGGTCCGGCGGTGCTGATTTCCTTCGCCATCGCCGGTGCGGTCTGCGCCTGCGCGGCACTGTCCTATGCCGAGCTGTCGACGATGATGCCGGCGGCCGGCAGCGCCTATACGTACAGCTACAGCGCGCTGGGTGAAGTGTTCGCTTGGGTGGTGGGCTGGAGCCTCATCCTCGAATACTCGCTGGTGGTCAGCACGGTGGCCGTCGGTTGGTCCGGCTACTTCGTCGGCTTCCTCGAATGGGCGCACACCCAGTTCGGCTGGAACATCACCCTTCCGGCCGCACTCGCCGCCGGCCCGCATGTCGCCGGCGGCTTCATCAACCTGCCGGCCATCGTCATCACCTGGCTGGTGGCGCTGATGCTGATGGCCGGCACCAAGGAAAGCGCCACCCTCAACGCCATCCTGGTCGTGTTCAAGCTGATCGCGCTGGCGATCTTCGTGGCCGTGGCCCTGCCCGCCTTCGACAGCGCCAACCTGCAACCGTTCATGCCCTATGGCTTCGCCAAATCGATGGGCCCCGATGGCGTCGAGCATGGCGTGATGGCCGCGGCGGCGATCATCTTCTTCGCTTTCTACGGCTTCGATGCGATCTCCACCGCGGCCGAGGAAACCAAGAACCCGGGCCGTGACCTGTCGATCGGCATCATCGGTTCGATGATCGGCTGCACCATCGTCTACGTACTGGTGGCGCTGGCCGCCGTGGGCGCGATGAGCTACACGGTGTTCGGCCACAGCGCCGAGCCGCTGGCGCTGATCATGCGCCAGCTCGGCCATCCGACCGCCGCCATGGTGATCGGCGTGATCGCCATCATCGCCCTGCCGACCGTGCTGCTGGCCTTCCTGTATGGGCAGAGCCGCATCTTCTTCGTGATGAGCCGCGATGGCCTGCTGCCGCGCGGCCTGTCCAAGGTCAACGCGCGCACTGGCACGCCGGTGGCCACCACGCTGTTCACCGCGGTGGTGGTGTCGGCGCTGGCTGGCGTGGCGCGACTGGATGAGATTGCGGCGCTGGCCAATGCCGGCACCCTGGCCGCGTTCACCGCCGTGGGCATCTGCCTGGTGGTGCTGCGCCTGCGCGAACCGGACCGTGCACGCACCTTCCGCACGCCGCTGGCCTTCGTGGTCGGGCCGCTGGCCGCGCTGGGCTGCATCTACCTGTTCATCAGCCTGCCGCACACCACCCAGCTTTATTTCCTCATCTGGAACGTGGTTGGACTGGTGCTGTACTTCCTGTACAGCCGCCGCAATGCGTTGATCGCCAAGTAAACGGATCACCGGGCATGCCGGCCAGCGGCCGGCACTACCGCAGGGCGGTCAGCCGCACTGCTTTCGCATCACCGGTAGTGCCGGCCGCTGGCCGGCATTGCCGCAGGGTGGTCAGCCGCCCTGCTTTGCGGCGTAATCCTGCGCTGTGCGCATCACACGCAGCAGGTTGCCGCCCCAGATACCGGCGATCTGCTGTTCGCTGTAACCCTTGCGCAGCAGCCAGGCGGTGATCTTCGGCAGCTGGCTGACATCGGGCAGGTCGCTCAGGCCACCGCCACCATCCCAATCCAGGCCGATGCCTGCATGCTCGGGACCAACCACCTTGAGAATGTGCTCGAAGTGGACGAAGAAGTCGTCCAGGCTGGCATGGCGCATCGGGTGTTCGTGGTCCAGCGCCTGTTCGGCTTTCAGCAGAGCAACACCCTGCTCGATGCCCATGCCTTCCCAGCCGCCCAGCTGCTTGCTGAGCGCTTCTTCGGCCTGCTTGCGCTCGGGCGTTTTCGCCGTATCGATCAGGTAGCCGCCATAGGCATTCACCTGGATCACGCCACCGGCCCTGGCCAGCTTGCGCAGGCGCGCATCGTCGAGATTGCGCGGATGGTCATAGACCGCCTTGGCCGAGCTGTGCGACAGCACGAACGGCACCGGCATCATCGCCAGCAGGTCATCGAACACCGCGTCCGAGGCATGTGACTGATCGATCACGATGCCCAGCTTCACCGCCTGCCGCACCAGCTCCTTGCCGGCCGGGCTCAGGCCCTCCCACTCCGCGCCCTTGGGATCGGTGGCCGAATCGGCGAACTCGTTGTTGGCGAAGTGCACGGTGCTGAGCAGGCGCAGGCCGGCGCGGTGGTAGAACGAGAGCAGGCTCGGGTCTTCCACCAGCGGGCTGGCATTTTCCATGCTGATGTAGACCACGCGCTTGCCGGCGGCCTTGATCCGCGCGGCGTCATCGGCGGTCAGTGCCAGTGCGAAGCGTTCGGGATTGGCCGCGAGCATTTCGCGGATTTCCATCAGGCGCTGCAGGCCGTGGTCACGCTCGGCCAGGTGGGCGGCGGCGCTGCGGTCGCCCTGGTCGGTGTAGATCGCCCAGAAGCCACCGTCCAGCGCGCCCTCGACCATGCGCGGGTAATCCACCTGCGAAAGCGCGTTGTGGTCGTGCCGCTGTTCGATGTCGAAGCCGGCGCGGCCGAAGTTGGCCGGCGTGTCGAGGTGGCTGTCCAGGGTCAGCAGGCGCTGCTGCAGGGCCTTGGCGCGGGCCAGCTCCTGCGCACTGAACTCGATGGCATGGGCGGACAGCGGCGCACTCAGCGCCAGGGCAAGCAGCAGGGACAGGCGACGCAGCGACGGCATGGGGCTCTCACCGGTGAGGAGAAGAGCCCGACCATAGCGCCGTGGCCCGCCGTTTTGTAGAGCCGAGCCGCGCCACCTGAACAATGGGGTGCCATTCTCACGAACGCGTCGCAATGCGCGGGATGCTTGCCGCCGGACAGTGGAGATGATTCATGCTTGGCGCATCTTCGCCAGCCAGATCAGCCGAGCGTGGGCTCGGCTCTACAGACGGGTGCCAGGCGTCGATCAACCCGGCAGGAAGTGCTGCATCAGCTGCAGCTCATCAATGGCGGCCATGTACGGTGCGAAGCGCGCATCACCACCCGCGAAAGCCTGTGCCACCGCCTGCGCACTGACCAGGTCCTTCCAGTGGGCGATGTCGACGAAGCGGTCGTCGCCGTCCATCGGCGAGAACGGCTGGTAGTCGATCAGGCCGGGAAACTGCGCGATGGCCGCGCGCAGCTGCTCACGCAGCATCGGCATGTCGGCGCGTGCGTGCGGTTTGACGGTGAACACGGCCAGTTCAAGAACGGAAGAAGCAGGGTGCATGGTGAAGCCCGTTGTAGGAGGAGCGCGCAGTCTGCGCAGCCCCTGCTGCCAGCGGGGTGTCAGTGGCCGCGCAGCACCCAGGCCCGCTGTTGGTAGCGCAGATAGGCGTCCAGACCGACCTGCGCCGGCAGGTCCAGCCGCTCTGCTTCGGCAAGGGCTTCGATCTGGTCCAGGCGGAAATCGCGGTAGTCCTGGCGCAGCGCGCACCAGCTGCCCAGTGTCCAGTGCTGGCCCCAGTGAAACAGGCCGAGCGGGTGCACAGTCCGCTCGCTCGATGCGCCCTGCAACGTGCGATATCGCAACTGCACACTGCGGCCGTCGGCGATGGCCGTATGCAGTGGCTGCCAGCACGGCAGCGAAACGGGTATGGCACGCAGCGCGCGGGCAGTGCGTGGGCTGGTCGCACGCGTGGGCATTGCCGCCTGCAGTTTGTGCAGCAGCGAACGCGCCGCAGGTTGCAGGTGGCCCGCGCCACTGCAGGCCAGCATCTCCACGGCCAGCTGCAGTGCCTCGGCTTCGGCCGCATCCAGGCTCAGGGGCGGCAGTTCGAAACCGGGATCAAGGCGATAGCCGATACCGGCCTCGCCGTAGAGCGGGATGCCGGCCACGGACAGATCATCGACGTAGCGGTAGATGCTGCGCACCGACAGGCCCAGCTCCGCCGCCAGCACGGCGGCGGTCACCGGCTGGCGCACGCGGATCAGGTTGACCAGCTGGAACAGGCGGTCGGCTTTGCGCATGGACGGTCTTGGTTTTGTAGAGCCGAGCCCATGCTCGGCTGCCAGGCCGATCAGCCGAGCATGGGCTCGGCTCTACAGAGATCGGCAGTCACGCGGTCAATCAACCACGCGGCAGAACACGGCCTTCAGGTAACGCGATTCCTGCACGTGGGCCATGAACGGATGGTCCGGACCGGCGCCGGCCACCTTCAGGATCTGGATCGTGCGGCCGGAGAAATAAGCCGCGCGGCGCAGCATGTCCAGGAACTGGTCCTCGGCCACCAGGCCGGTGCAGGAGAACGTGGCGAACAGGCCGCCCGGCTTGACCACGCCCAGCGCCAGCTTGTTCATGTCCAGGTACTTCTTCAGCGCGGTGATCACCTGGTCGCGGTCGCGGGTCATCTTCGCCGGGTCCAGGATCACCACGTCGTACTGTTCACCGCGGTTGGCGGCATCGCGCAGCCACGGGAAGATGTCGGACTGGATGAACTTCGGGCGCACGTTGTTCAGGCGCGAATTGCCCTTGGCGATCTGGATGACGTCTTCATCGATATCGATGCCGACCACTTCCGAAGCACCACGCGCAGCCGCATACACGGCGAAACCGCCGGTGTTGCAGCACAGGTCGAGCACGCTCTTGCCTTCCACCTGCTGGCTCAGCCACTGCCGGTTTTCGCGCTGGTCGGCAAAGAAGCCGGTCTTGTGCGCGCCGGCCGGGTCGGCGCGGAACTTGATGCCGTACTCGGTGATGACCGACGCTTCGGTGGTGGTGTTGCCGTGGAAATCGAAGCTTTCCTGCTTCTGCACGTGTTCGTCGGCGAAGCTGTGGAAACGGCAGCCCGGGAACTGCTCGCGCAGCGCGTCGTAGATCCACTCGCGGTGGCGGAACATGCCAGCGGCGAAGAATTCGACCACCACCAGGTCGCCGTAGCGGTCGACCACCAGGCCGGACAGGCCATCACCTTCGCTGTGTACCACGCGCCAGGCGTCGGACACCGCGTCCAGCTTCAGCACGCCGCGGCGCAGTTCGACCGCCTGGGCGATCCTGCGCGAGAACCAGCCGGCATCGACCGGCACGTTCTGGTCGGTTTCGAGGATGCGCACAGCGATGCGCGAGTGCCCGTTGTAGAAGCCACGGCCGATGAACTCGCCATCGATGCCGACCACGTCGACGATGGAACCGGGCTTGGGCCGGACGGTCGGCTTCTCGACCAGTTTCTGGAAGATCCACGGGTGGCTGGAACGCCACGCATTCTTGAGGCGGACAATCGGAAGGGGGGTATTCATTGACCTATTGTAAACCGGGCACCGGGGTCAGATTCCCGCAGGGGCTCTGCCCTCCCCCGCCGCCGCCCATTTGACGGCGGCCCGGCCAGGCCGCAGAATCGGCCCCAGAAGGGGAGTAGCTCCCAGACGTTGTCGCCGTCAATTCGAGCCCGCAGGCTCCGGTGCAACGGCAATCCCACCCGTGTGGGGTTGCGAGCGAGACCTTCGCCGTACTGGCGAAGCTCTGTCCCTGGATCCCCCTCCCGATCCTCCGTTGCAGATCCTCGCCGTCCGGCCTGGCATTCATCTTTCCAACGGATATTCCCAATGCAGACGATCGGTAATGTGTGGATGTGGGGCGGCTTCGTGGCGGTGGTCATCATCGCCCTGCTTGTCGACCTGGTGTTGATGCGGCACGGCGGACCGCACAAGGTCACCTTCAAGGAGGCCCTGTGGTGGTCCATCGGCTGGGTAGTGCTGGCCCTGCTGTTCAACGCGGGCCTCTGGTACTACCTCAGCGAGACCGCCGGCCAGGTCGTGGCCAACAAGGTGGGTCTGGAGTTCCTGACCGGCTACCTGGTCGAGAAGGCCCTGGCGGTGGACAACATCTTTGTCTTCCTGATGATCATGAGCTACTTCGCGGTGCCGGAAGAGCAGCGCCAGAAAGTGCTGATCATCGGCATCCTGGGTGCGATCGTGCTGCGTACGATCATGATCTTCGCTGGCAGCGTGCTCATCAGCCAGTTCCATTGGCTGCTCTACGTGTTTGGTGCCTTCCTGCTCTTCACCGGCTGGAAGATGTGGTTCGCCGCCGGCCAGGAGCCGGATCTGGAAACGAACCCGGCGCTGCGCTGGATGCGCAAGCACCTGCGCCTGCTGCCGGGCTATGAAGGCAACGCGCTGAGCGTGAAGCGCGATGGCGTGCGCTGGTTCACCCCGCTGTTCGCGGTGCTGATCCTGATTGCGGTGACCGACGTGATCTTCGCGGTGGACAGCATCCCGGCGATCTTCGCCATCACCACCGACCCGTTCATCGTGCTCACCTCCAACGTGTTCGCGGTGCTGGGCCTGCGTGCGATGTTCTTCCTGCTGGCCGGCATGGCCGACCGCTTCCACCTGCTGCCGTACGGCCTGGCACTGGTGCTGGGCTTCATCGGCATCAAGATGATGATCATCGACCTGTTCAAGATCCCGACCCCGGTATCGCTGGGCGTGGTCGCGGTCATCATCGCCGCCACCGTGGTGCTCAGCCTGAAGTATCCACCGAAGGAAGACGCCGGCCAGGCCTGAGCCTGACCGGTATGCAGCGCGCGGCCGGTGGGATTGTCCCGTCGGCCGCACCCACTCTCCCGCGGCGGTGGCCTTGGTTTCGCGCCGGCCACCGCCATTGCTGAGGTATGGACAACAACACGCCCCTGCCCGCCGGTGACGTGCCGGCCCCCCGCAACGACCGCTCGCGCATCCTGCGGGCGTTCAATGCCAGCCTGGCCGCCGTGCTGGTACTGGTGGCTGTGTTCGCCCTGCAGGGCAGCTTCGACTGGCGCCCGTGGGCGGTGGCGCCGCTGGAGGCCAAGGGCCTGCTGGGGCTGATCGGCGGGCCGATCCTGCATGCCTCGGTCGAACACATCGCCGCCAATGGCTTTGCGATCCTGATCCTGGGCACCCTGGCCGGCAGCGTATACCCGAATGCCACCGTGCGTGCCCTGCCCCTGCTGTGGCTGGGGTCGGGCATCGGCGCGTGGATGCTGGGCAACCCCGGCAGCGTGCACCTGGGTGCCAGCGGCGTCACCCACGGGCTGATGTTCCTGCTGGCCAGCCTGGGCCTGCTGCGCCGTGACCGCGCGGCGATCGCCACGGGCCTGATCGGCATGCTGTTCTACGGCGGCATGCTGATGACCATCCTGCCGCACGCCGACGGCGTGTCCTGGCAGTCGCACATGGGCGGCGCGTTCGCCGGCATCATCGCCGCACTGCTGTTCCGCAACGCCGACCCGATCACGCCGCGCCCGCACTACAGCTGGGAGGACGAGGAAGACGAGGTCGAGGCGCTGGCCGACGACGAGCTCGAGCCGCCTTCGCCGCGCCGCGTGCCGGTGCTGTGGCAGCCGCGCGAAGGGCAGGATTATCCAGCTGATCCTGGACGGCGAAGACTTCGAGGTCCGCGACGCCAAGAGCGGCGAC